>JBFXIU010000295.1:0-4164 GCA_050175615.1 Porticoccaceae bacterium
GATCTTCATGTTCCTGGTGATCCTTTCGATTGTCAGCTCCGCCATTGTCGCCTTCATCATCTACACCCTGACGCTCGGAAAAATTCGTGAAATTGCCGTCTTGAAACTGATTGGCACCAGGAATCGTACCATTGTCGGCCTGATCATGCAACAGTCCATCGCCCTGGGTTTGATCGGTTTTGTGGTGGGCAAAATCTCAGCAACTTTATTGATGGCGCCAATCTTTCCCAAATATGTGTTGCTGCAACCACTCGACTCCGTTATGGGTTTTATGGCCGTGGTCATGATCTGCGTACTGTCGAGCATTATCGCTATTCGTGCAGCGCTTAAGGTCGATCCAGCCGAGGCCATAGGGGGCTGACATGACTGCTAAAGGTATTCGTATCCAGGGGTTAAAAAAACGTTATGGAAGCGGCGATACTGCCGTTGATGCTCTGAAGGCGGTAGAGATGCACGTTTCGCCGGGCGAGGTCGTTGGACTCATAGGTCCTTCTGGATCTGGGAAAAGTACGCTCCTTAAATGTTTGGGAGCGGTGATTGAGCCGACCGCCGGAAAAATGATACTCGGAGATGACGTCATTTATGACGACGGGTGGAAGGTCAAAGATCTTCGTGCCTTGCGGAGGGACCGGATCGGCTTTGTATTTCAGGCACCTTATTTAATTCCTTTCCTCGACGTCACCGACAACGTCGCCCTTCTACCCATGCTGGCGGGAATGCCAAACACCGGGGCGCGTAAACGGGCAATAGAATTGTTCAAAGCGCTTGATGTGGAACATCGCGCCAAGGCCATGCCTTCTCAACTCTCTGGTGGAGAACAGCAGCGAGTGGCTATTGCACGGGGACTGGTCAATCGCCCCCCGGTAATACTGGCCGATGAACCGACCGCTCCGCTTGATAGTGAGCGCGCCCTGGCTGTAATCCGGATATTGAATGATATGGCCCAAAAATTTGAGACCGCCATTATTGTTGTCACCCACGATGAAAAAATCATTCCCACCTTTAAACGCATTTATAACATCCGTGACGGGGTAACCTATGAAGAAGAAGGTGAAGGACGTGGCTTCGCATGAGATTAATCCAAAAAGGCCATTTAGAAAAACCTTCAAGGAGCATTTTATGGAAAATAATAATAAGATTGTTTATCATGTTTTAATAGGAGTGTGTCTTCTGACGTTTGCAGGATGTGCTGTTGGGCCTGACTTCCAGCGTCCAGCCCCCCCTGATGTGACTGGTTATACTTCCACCTCGCTGGCTGCAAATTTAAATTCCTCCCCCACCATGCTGGGTGAGTCACAAAACATTATTAAAGGAAAACGCTTAAATAAATATTGGTGGCGAGCCATGGGTACCGAACAACTATATACGCTCATCTGCGAAGCCCTGGAACATAACCCAACCTTGATGGCGGCAGAGGCTACCTTGCATCAGGCGCAGGAACTTTATGCGGCGAAGGCTGGTTCGACACGTTATCCCCAGGCTGAAGCCAACCTCACCGGCCAGCGCCAGCGATTCAACCCCAATTCATCGGGGTTGATCGACGACGCCAGGGAATTCGGTCTTTACAACGCCAGTGTAGGAGTCTCATATACATTTGACCTGGCCGGAGGTAATCGCAGGGCGTTGGAAGCACTGGCCGCCCGAAGCGATTATCAGCAGCTCCAATTAGAAGGCGCTCGCCTGACACTGGTGGCAAATATAGTAACAACGGCCATTACTCAGGCAAGCCTAAAAAGGCAGACTAAAATTATAGAACTCACCCTAAAGTCACAGGAAAACCAACTCGAACTTACCCTGGAACGTATTCGTCTGGGTCATAAAGAACCGGACGATGCTTTGGCCTTGCAAACACAGTTGGAGCAAACACGCGCCAAAATACCGCTATTACATTATCAACTTCAACAAAATCAACATTTTTTAGCCGTTCTTGTCGGTAAAGCTCCAGGAGAGAGCTCGCTACCCTCGTTTACCCTGGAAGATTTCACCTTGCCGCCGGAGTTGCCGTTGATAATCCCCTCTGAACTGGTACATGCAAGGCCGGATATTCTCGGTGCTGAAGCGCTGCTGCATGCCTCTAATGCAGAATACGGAGTTGCAATATCTAAACTATATCCCCAACTCAACCTTAACGCCGATCTTGGATCGCAAGCTCTGACAACCGGTGCGTTGTTCGGCGGTGGTTCTGCTGTTTGGAGTCTGGTGGGGCAGCTAACACAACCCCTGTTCAATCCTGGATTGCCCGCTGAAAAGAGAGCGGCTCTTGCCGCCTTTGATGCGGCTGCGGCAAACTACCGGTCCGTCGTTCTGGAAGCGCTTCGCAACGTGGCAGATGTATTGCGAGCCCTGGAGAATGATTCAAAGAGGCTGGGGGCTCTTTCTGCCGCTGATTCCGCGTCTGAAAAGTCTTTAGAGTCAACACAGCGTCGATATAGGCTTGGAGCAGCCAGCTATTACGATCTGGTTATCGCACAACAGCAACGGCTTCAGACCGAATTCGATCTAACAGAAGGTCAAGCCAAACGGCTGGTCAACACTGTTGCTTTTTACCAGGCAATGGGCGGCGGATTAAATGGCATTATCGGAAGCACTGGTCATGTGTCGGAGGCTCAAAGCGTAGGGCGGATCTCCTCGCGATAGTTATATGAGGACCTGCTTATGGCACTTTTCTTTGTTGACGATTACACAAAGAAGGCAGACAAATGCCTTGTTCTCTATGATCTTCTAGGTGATGGCGTTGACGAGAAAGCTGGTGCTGATGGTGTCTTGCTGGAGCCTTTACGATAGATGGTGCTCTAGGAAAGTTTCACGAAAGACTATATGTCCGGGGCCTGGGAGCGAATCCACCGCTGAATGTCGCTCACCAGAAAATTGAAGTTAAAACCAAAATTCTGGATATTTTCTTCTGCTCGCCATATTGTTGATGGCCAGAGCGACGATCAGCATAATTACTACGCCGAGCCCTACAGGAGCCAGCATGTACCAGAAGCCCAGTTCGTGTATTTTCTTGCTGCCGATCACAGCGATCAGGGCCGTGGCCCCACCGGGGGGATGAAGGGTCTGGGTGATGTGCATCAGGGCAATGGCCGTTGCAACGGAAAAGGCTGCCGCAAACCAGGGAAAGGGATGAAGAAGCTGCCAGCAGGATACACCCACAAAGGCGGACAGCAGATGGCCGCCAATGAGGTTTCTGGGCTGGGCCAAAGGACTTCTGACGGCACCATAGACCAGCACGGCTGACGCACCGAATGAGCCGATGATATAAACAAAATCACTTCCGGATAACAGATTGTAATTCAAATAGGCTACCGGGGTGATTCCCAGAAAAGCCCCTATCCAGGACCAAAATACTTCACGGGGGTTGACTTTGGGAGGACGCTGCCCGCCGCCAGCCATTTTTTTAAAAAAAGGTATCATTGTAAACCTCCTTTTTATCAGCACATGGCCTGGACAAGGTCTGACCGGGCAATGATCCCTACCAGAATGTTGTTATCCTCACACACCGGGACCCGGTTAATATTCTTCCGGTCCATAAGGTTGGCCACGTCCAGCAGCTTGAGGCTCTTGTGGACAGTCACAGGCGGTGAAGACATAATATCCCGGGCCTTCAGAGTTTTAAGGGGCCGGGCAAGGCAACGGCTGTCATCCATACACTGAATCAGCACCTGCATAAACGACGGGTCTTTTTTCTCAGTCATTCTGGACAGAAAATCTTTTTCCGATATGACACCGGTCACAGCACCCTGTTCATTGATCACCGGAACACCGGAAATATCGTGATCCCGCATCCGGACAGCGGCTTCCAAGAGCGGGATATCTTCAAGGACGGAAACAACCTTTCGAGTCATCACATGCTCTGCCAAAATGGCTGTCTTAATGCGGTTAACCGCATGATCAAAAGCGATTCGGTATACCTCTATAAAGTCAGACGGCGTAATATCCAGATATCCGGGGATTGTCTTCATAGCCTCCAGTACATCTTGGTCTGTGATGGTCTGAAAGCATTCATTGATACGGCTGAAATTCATATATTTCCTTTCGCTGTTTGCTTCAACGCTCTATTATCTAAGTAAAATCCCGGGGAAAGATTCTTTTGATTACCCAGGCGTATTCTTACACTTCTGGTCTTTGTTTTAAAAATATGGGGAATTCTGGCTGGCAACGCAT
>JBFXIU010000296.1:0-4164 GCA_050175615.1 Porticoccaceae bacterium
GATGATCGTCAAGGTGAGCATATGCGGCAACTGACCGTTCTTTGGCAAGCTCCGATAGTTGTGACCACTGCTGTCCAATTTTTTGAAACCCTTGCAGCCGCCCGTCCTTCTTCATTGCGAAAATTGCATGCCTTGCCCGGAAGCGCCATTTTTCTCGATGAATCCCATGCCGCATTACCAGCCAAACTGTGGCCCCAGGCCTGGGACTGGTTGAAGGCGTTGTCGAATAACTGGGGGTGCCACCTCATTTTAGCGTCCGGGTCACTGAATCGTTTCTGGCAAATTGCAGAGTTTGATAAAGATCGCCCCGTTATTCCTGAATTATTGGATACCGCTTTTCGGGATCAGTTGAATACGTTGGAAAAGCAGAGGGTTGTCTATCGGTTGCATCCGAGTAGATTTGATGCGGAAACTTTGTGTCAATGGCTGGATACTTTACCCGGTCCGCGCCTTTTGATCGTCAATACGGTTCAATCTGCCGCTGTTATTGCGCAAACGATTGCGAAAATAAAAGGGCGTAAGCACGTTGAGCATCTGTCTACCGCCCTTATGCCAAAAGATCGTGACCAGACGTTGCATATCATCAAAAATCGTCTGAATGATCCTGATGATCAGGATTGGACATTGGTTGCCACATCATGCGTGGAAGCAGGAGTTGATTTTTCATTTCGTTCGGGACTACGTGAGGCGGCATCGCTGGTTAGTCTGTTGCAAACAGCGGGGAGAATCAACCGGAATAATGAATATGATGAGGCCGTGGTTTGGACGATTCAATTACGGAAAAATGGTCTGCTCAAGGAGCATCCAGCATTTGAGACTTCGAGCAATATCTTATTGCAGCTTTTTGAGGAAGGAAAAGTCTCTCTAGAGCAATGCACCTTTGCCTTACGCGAAGAAGTTCTTCGGTCCAGTGCGTTCACGGATAAAATTTCCAAAGCTGAAAAAAGTTTGAGTTTCAAAGAGGTTGAGCAATTATTTCGCGTCATTGATGCCGATACCAGGACAGTTGTTGTTGATCACGATTTAAAGGAACAAATTTATCAGAATAACCGTATAGATAGAAAACATTTTCAGTCCGGATGCGTTCAGCTCTGGGGCAATAAAGTCGAAGCATTAAAACTTGAGGAGAATGCTCGATATCCAGGACTTTACCTCTGGAACTACCCTTATGATGATTTTATCGGTATCATGGCTGGAATATTGCCGACTGAAATACTGCAACTGGAAGGTTTTGCCATTATATGACGGATGACCTGTTTCACAATGCGACGTTTTATGAAGGTTTATGAAAACTGAGAGAAATCAACAAAATAGTTCTGATTGTTTTTCTGCTGACAAAGGCCCAGTGGTCCTTTATCAAACCGAAGATGGAAAAACTTTTTTAGATATCCGGCTTCAGGAAGAAACCGTCTGGCTGACTCAAATGCAGATGGCGGAGCTGTTTCAACGGGACCAATCGGTTATTTCTCGACATGTGAACAACGTCTTTCGTGAAGGGGAATTGCCGCAGCAAAGCAATATGCAAAAAATGCATATTGCTTTGTCCGATAAGCCCGTTGCGCTGTACAGCCTTGATGTCATCATCTCGGTTGGGTATCGCGTCAAATCGCAGCGGGGTACCCAATTTCGTATTTGGGCCTCGTCAGTGCTGAAAGAGTACCTGATAAAAGGATATGCCCTCAACCAACGTCGGTTGGTGGAACAGGGCGTGGACGAACTGCGGGGCGTGCTGGATCTGCTGGCCACAACCATGGAGCAGCATCGCCTGACGGATGCAACCGGTATGGCGATGGTGCAGTTGGTACGGCGGTATGGATTGAGTTGGCAGCTATTGCTTCAATACGATGAAGACCGTCTGGCTTTGCCTGCCGGGCTCAATCGGCGGGAAACGGTGGGGTTCGATCTGGCGGTGGTGCGCCAGGGCATCATCTGTTTGCGTGATGAATTAGTGGACAGGGGCGAAGCCACGGATCTTTTTGGCCAAGAACGTGGCGAAGCTCTGGCTGGCATCCTCGGTGCCATCCATCAAACCTTCGGCGGTGAGGATCTCTATCCCAGCGTCGAGGAAAAGGCCGCCCATTTGCTTTACTTTGTGATCAAGGATCACCCTTTCAGCGACGGCAACAAGCGTATCGGCTCTTTTCTCTTTCTTCTCTACCTGCAGGAATGCGGACTGATTGATGCCATCCGGTTCGACAACAAGGCACTGGTGGCTCTGGCCTTGCTGGTCGCCGCCTCGGACCCGGTTCAGAAAGATATACTCATTCGTCTGGTGGTTAATCTGTTAAGCGAGTCATTCCTCTCCCATGGAGAAGACATACATGGCTGAGATCGTCCATGTCCCCAAAGCGGGGCAAAACACACTTGCCCAGGCATTGTACGACGAAGACGATTTGATCATGATCTCCGCCTTGCAGCATTACTTGTTTTGTCCGAGAAGATGTGCCCTGGTCCATATCGAACAGCAATGGCAGGAAAATCGATTTACCGCTGAAGGACACGTTTTCCACGAGCGGGTACATGGTGGTGGCCGGGAATCGCGCCGCACCATGCGGGTGGAGTTTGATGTGCCCATTCGTTCCTTGCGTCTTGGAGTGGTCGGTCGGGCAGATATCGTCGAGTTTCACCGGCAGGAAAACGGATTCTGGCGGCCCCTGCCGGTGGAATACAAGCGCGGACGGCCCAAAAAGGACGACACCGACCGGGTGCAGCTCTGCGCCCAGGCGCTCTGTCTGGAGGAGATGCTGGAGTGCGTGGTGCCCGAGGGTGCCCTTTATTATGGGATAAAGAAACGGCGGACTGCGGTCGCCTTGGATCCTGTGTTGCGGGAGAAAACCGTTCAGACGGCAACAGCGGTGCACGCCCTGCTGGCCGAAGGCAAAACACCGCCGCCCCACTATGGCAAACGGTGCGAGAGTTGTTCGTTTTTGCCGCTGTGCCTCCCCAAGGTGGCGACTCACAAACGGGTGGCAAATTATCTGCAAAAAATGGTGAAGGCATGAAGAAGCATCTCAACACGCTGTTCGTGACCACCCAAGGCGCCTATCTGGCCAAGGACGGCGAAACCGTGGCGGTGCGCATCGAGGGAGAAACCGTGTTGCGGGTGCCGCTGCATACCCTGGGTGCGGTTGTCTGTTTCGGCAATGTGGGGTGCAGCCCGTTTCTGATGGGATTTTGCGGGGAACGAAATGTCGGTTTGAGTTTTTTGACGGAAAACGGCCGCTTCTTGGCGCGGGTCCAGGGACCGGTTTCCGGAAACGTCCTCCTTCGGCGGAAACAGTACCGAAAGGCCGATGACCTTGATTTTTCCGCAGCCGTGGCCGTTGCCTGCGTGCTCGGAAAGATAGCCAACTGCCGGACCGTGCTTCTGCGGGCGCTCCGCGATCATGGCGACAAGGTGGACCAACAATCCATGCAGGAAGCGATCGACCGTTTGGGAGCGGCGATCAGGCAATTGCAGCAGGGGGGATTGAGCCTGGATACAGTGCGTGGGGTTGAGGGTGATGCGGCGCGGGTCTATTTCAGTGCCTTCGATCACCTCATTGTGCGCGAAAAGGATCATTTCTTCATGCGTCAGCGCAGCCGCAGGCCGCCGCTTGATTGCATCAATTGCCTGCTGTCCTTTTTATACACCTTGGTCTTGCATGATGTCCGTTCGGCATTGGAAGCGGTCGGCCTTGATCCGGCGGTGGGGTATCTCCACCGGGATCGGCCGGGAAGGGCGGGGTTGGCGCTTGACCTGATGGAGGAATTTCGGCCCCTGGCGGACAGGCTGGCGGTGTCGCTGGTCAACCTGGGGCAGTTGCGCCGGGACGATTTTGTTTTCAGCGACGGTGGGGCGGTGCGAATGAGCGACGATGCCCGCAAGACTTTGTTGGTGGCCTATCAAAAACGCAAACAGGAGGAGATGGTCCACCCGTTTCTTGAGGAAAGGATGACTTTGGGGTTGTTTTTTCATATCCAGGCCCTGCTGTTTGCCCGTTATTTGCGTGGCGAATTGGATGGATACCCGCCTGTACTATGGAAATAGGAGGCGTTTATGATGGTTTTGGTGAGTTATGATGTGCGCACCAGTGAACCGGGCGGAGCCAAACGGTTGCGCCGGGTGGCCAAGGTGTGCCGGAATTACGGACAACGGGTGCAGTTTTCGGTATTCGAGTGCAT
>JBFXIU010000297.1:0-4164 GCA_050175615.1 Porticoccaceae bacterium
CGGCGCAATCCAAAGTGGCCGCTGATGCTAAAAGCGAAACCCCTGGGAGTGAAAATGCCACTCCAGGTTCGGCGGACGAACTGATCAAGGCCGCCATGGCACGCGCTGCTGCCAGGCAGGCATCGCCGGAACAACAACAGGCAAAACTGGAGCGGGGGCTGGAAACCGCCACCAACCGCCTCAAATTTGCCGAACAAAAACTTGCCGACGCCCGGCGGGGCAGCGCAGAAACCCCACCCGCCTCTGCAGAGCAGCTGGAGCAACTCCAGGCCAGAGTCGAAGAGGCGAGACTGAAACTAGAGGAAGCCCAGCGCAAGCTCGACAGTTTTACCCCAGCTGTGATTCCTGCCGAAAAAGAACCTTCAACGGCTGGCGCCATTGGCGACAGACTAAAAGACAAAATTGAAGCCAGCCCAAAAACCCAGCTGGAAAACAAAATCGCCACTCTGAAAGAGCGCATCGCCACCACTGAGGCAAAAATTGCTGAAGAAAGTGATGACCGGGTTCGCGCAGCCCTCAACAGCGGCCTCGACAAACAGCGCCACAAGCTGGCGGATGCCGAGCACCAGCTCGCCGAACTGGGCGACGATGGCGACAAGCCCGTGGACGATCCGATCGCCGTGGATGCCGCCGCTGCGGCCATTGCCCGCGCCCAGGCCAAAGCCAGCGCCATGGCGACGCTGTCACCTCTGGAAAAACTCGAGGCCAGTATCGAATCCCTGAACGGCAGAATTGCCAAGGCACGGGAGAAACTGGCCACAGCCCAGGCGGAAAATTCCGAGCACGTTGAAACCCTGCAAAACGCCCTGGAAAAACTGGAGGCCAAGCTCGCCAGTACCGAACAGGAACGCCGGCACTTACAGCAGGGGGAACAAGCCTGATGATTATCGCCCGCTCCTCCTCGCCCCATCTCCACGCGCCCCTGGATACCGGCAAGGTCATGCAGTATGTGCTCTTTGCCACCGTTCCCGGTTTTGTCGCCCTGAGCTGGAACTTTGGCTGGGGCACCGCCATCAATCTTGTTATTGCCTGCCTGGTGGCGCTCACTTGCGAATCAGCCATTATGGCGCTGCGCAAACGCCCGGTGATTTTTTATCTGCGCGACTGCAGCGCGCTGGTAACCGCCGTTTTACTGGGGCTGGCGTTACCGCCATTGGCGCCCTGGTGGTTGGTGGCGCTGGGAACCTTCTTTGCCATTGCTGTTGCCAAGCATCTTTACGGCGGGTTGGGTTACAACCCCTTTAACCCGGCGATGATCGGCTATGTGGTGCTGTTGATTTCTTTCCCGGTGGAAATGACCACCTGGATTACGCCACGGGAGCTACTCCCCGAGGGCATCAGCCTCCCCGGATTGGGGGAATCCCTGCAACTGGTGTTTGGCGTTGCCCAGTCCACTGCCGACGGCTATACCGGGGCTACGCCTCTGGATGCCTTCAAACACAATAGCGGCATGCTGGTGAGCCAGTTTTATCAGCAGGAAGCTCTGTTCCGGGAAGCGGAAATTATCGCTTTCGGCTGGGAATGGGTAAATTTAGGCTTTCTTCTCGGCGGTGTTTGGCTACTTTATAAGCGCGTATTCACCTGGCACGCCCCGGTAGCAATGCTAACCGCACTGGCGTTGATGGCGGCACTGTTCTACGACGGCGGCAGTTCCACCAGCGGCGGCTCGCCGCTAATGCACCTGTTCACCGGCGCCACCATGCTCGGGGCGTTCTTTATTGTCACCGACCCGGTCACCTCCGCCGCCAGCAACAAAGGCCGCCTGATTTACGGAGCCGGTATCGGCATACTCGTCTACATCATTCGTGTTTGGGGCAGCTACCCGGATGCTGTCGCCTTTGCGGTGTTGTTAATGAACTTTGCCGCTCCCCTGCTCGACAACTACAGCCTGCCGCGCACCTACGGCCACGACAAGTCCCGCAAAGCCACGGAAAAGCCCGGGGAGAAACCCCATGCTTAAACAGTCCATTCGCAACAACAGCCTGGTGCTCGGCCTGTTTGCCCTGGTGACCTCGGTATTGCTCGCCTCCACTTATCTGGGCACAAAAACCACTATTGAGGACGCGGAGCGCCGCGCTGCGCAAAAGATTCTTCTCGAACTCTATCCCGCCTCCAGTCACGACAATGATCTTTTAAAAGATGTTCTGCCCATTCCGGAAGCCTACTTGAGCACCCTCGGGCTAAAAACGGCCGCCAATATCCACGTTGTCAAGAAAGAGGAAAAAATCATTGGTTTTATTATTCCCGCCATTGCTCCCGACGGTTACAGTGGCCATATTCGCCTGTTAATCGGCATTAATGTCGATGGCGCCATCGCCGGTGTGCGCGTTGTCAGCCACAACGAGACCCCGGGTCTGGGTGATAAGGTGGATTTGCGCAAAGACAACTGGATTCTCTCCTTTAACGGCAAAAATTTGACCAACCCCGACAGGGATGCATGGGCGGTAAAGAAAGACAACGGTTATTTTGATCAGTTTACCGGCGCCACCATCACGCCAAGAGCCGTGGTCAGCCGGGTGCTGAAAACCCTGATTTTCTACAAGGAACACAGTGGCGAGCTGTTAAAAGCCGCAGCAAAACTGGCAGGACTACCTCCTGCGAATGCCCCTCACGCCCCGACAGGAACAGGTAACAAGTGATGAGCGAGACAAACTACGGCGAGATCTCCCATAACGGCCTATGGAAAAATAATCCAGCCCTGGTGCAGCTGTTGGGTCTCTGCCCCCTGCTCGCCGTCAGCGCCTCTGTGGTCAATGCCCTTGGTTTGGGGCTTGCCACCATTCTGGTGCTCACCTGTTCCAACCTCGCGGTTTCCGCCATACGCAATCAGGTTACCGAAGCGGTGAAAATCCCCGTCTTCGTTATGATTATCGCCACCTTCACCACCTGCACAGAACTGCTGATGAAAGCTTACACCTATGAGCTTTACCAGATTCTCGGTATCTTTATTCCCCTGATTGTCACCAACTGCGCTATCCTTGGCCGCGCCGAAGCCTTTGCCAGCAAAAACGGACTAGTACCTTCCACGGTCGACGGCCTGATGATGGGGCTGGGGTTTGCCCTGGTGTTGGTGGTCATAGGCGCCATTCGCGAAATACTCGGCAGCGGTACCCTCTTTGCGGATATGCAATTGTTATTTGGTGCTGGCGCAGCCAGTTGGGAAGTAGATATCCTCGGCGGCAGCGGCCTGTTGATGCTGGTGCTTCCCCCCGGCGCCTTTATCGTCGTCGGTTTTCTGGTGGCGATGAAAAATGTCCTCGACAAGCAGATTCAACGCCGTGCCGCTGCCAAAAAAACGCCCGTAGCCAAAGGTTCAAGAAGGGTAAGAACCACGGGAACCATTACATAGCAGATGCTGTTCCCCAAGCACAGCACCGCTGGGGTCAACGTCTGTCTTTGGTGTCACCTGCTGGCGAGTCAGCATACTATTCGTAACCTCGATATCGCAATCTTGAATACTACCGGTGTTGGTTTCTGATTTCCGTTTCGCCCTGCTGGGCGAGTGACTTATTTTTGCATGCCCAAAAATAAGTCACCAACAAAAAGGGCACCCCGCTTCGGCACCCTTCGGGTTCCCTGCGATGCTCACCAAATGGCGGCGCTGCGGAACTCGTCGCTGTGCTCCTCAGACAGTCCTCGCTTATCCCGCCATTTCGCTGCGCTTCTCGGTGCCTTCGAAGGGGGATTCAGCACCGCGCGAGATTCGGGAAATTCAGTTTTTAAAATCCAGTCTTTCCGATTAAGGATTTTACTGGCTGGATCACCGGCTCTTATCCTCCCTTCTGTACTGACGAGTAGCGCAGATGTTGAAAGGATAAGGGTGAGGACTGCCTGAGGAGTGCAGCGACGAGTTCCGCAGCCCCCTTTCAAAATCGAGCAACGCAGTGACGCCGCAGGCCAGTACAGCGGGTGCCCTTGGGGTTGTTAGGGGGCTTGGGCATGCAAGCCCCCTGACTCGCCGTTTAGGCGAAATAGCATGTGCTATTCATTTCTATATCTCAATCTTGAATACTAGGGACAGTCTGATTGATTCTATTTTCGTCACTCCCGCGTAGGCGGGAGTCCAGAAAAATTAATCGATGATAGATTCCCGCCTGCGCGGGAATGACATTAATCAGAATTTCCCTATCGGTCTTGGTTTCAGGTTGCGGTTTCGCCTGCTGG
>JBFXIU010000298.1:0-4136 GCA_050175615.1 Porticoccaceae bacterium
CCTTGGGAGTGGAAGGAAACAGCAGTACATGCTTGGTGTCGCCGTGGGAGGCGTAAGCAGCGGCAAACAAATCCGATTGGTGGGTGCGGGTGGGCATACCGGTGGAAGGACCGGCGCGCTGCACATCGACAAGCACCACGGGCACTTCGGCAAAATAGGCCAAACCAAGGAATTCACTCATCAGGGAAACACCCGGCCCCGACGTGGCGGTAAAAGCGCGGGCGCCGTTCCAGCTGGCGCCCACAGCCATACCGATGGCCGCCAGTTCATCCTCGGCCTGGGCAATGGCAAATTTTTTGTCGCCGGAGCCGGGATCAATGCGCAGACGTTTGGCGTATTTTTCAAAGGAATCCACCACAGAGGTCGATGGCGTGATGGGATACCAGGCCGCCACTGTGGCGCCGCCATAAATGCAGCCCAGAGCCAGGGCGTCGTTGCCATCCATCAGAATACTGTTAATGGCCTTTGTGCTTGATTTGAGGCGAATACCCAGCGGGCACTTGTAGTGCTCCGACGCATACTGATAGCCCAGCTCAAGGGCGTGAATATTGGAGGCAACCAGTTTTTCCTTGCCCTTGAATTGCTCGCCGATCAAGTCCTTGAGCACTGAAAATTCCAGCCCCAAAAGGGCTGACAAGGAACCCACGTAAATAACGTTCTTAAACAACTGGCGCTGCTTGGGATCACTGTACTCCCGGCGGCAAATCTCGGTAAAAGGAATGCCTATATAATTGAGGTCATCGCGCTGATAGCGCACATCCAGGGGCTTGGAACTATCGTAAATAAAGTAGCCGCCCGGCTCCAGGCAGTCGACATCCTGGCGATAGCTTTGCGGATTGGTGGCCACCATGATATCGACGCCACCGCGGCGACCGAGGTAGCCTTTTTCACTCACCCGCACTTCGTACCAGGTTGGCAAACCCTGAATATTTGACGGAAAAATATTCTTTGGGGATACCGGAATGCCCATGCGAAACACCGCTTTGGCAAACAGGTTGTTGGCACTGGCTGACCCTGTGCCATTGACATTGGCAAAGCGAATAACGAAATCGTTAACAGATTCTATACGTTGCATAGGGGTGCAGCCTTGGTAACTTCGTAGAGGAATTTCTGCATATCCCATGCAGAGGTTGGGCAGCGCTCGGCACAGAGGCCGCAGTGAAGGCAGACGTCTTCGTCCTTGACCATCACCCGCCCGGTTTTTAGGGCGCCGGAAACATAGAGATCCTGCTCCTTGTTTTTGGCGGGCACTTTCAGCTTGGCGCGCAGGCTGCTCTCTTTGTCGTTGTCGATAAAATTGATGCAGTCCGTTGGGCAAATATCCATGCAGGCATCGCACTCAATGCAGCGGGCATCGGTGAATACGGTTTGCACATCACAGTTCAGGCAGCGCTCGGCCTCGCGGAATGCGGTGGCGAGATCAAAGCCCAGCTCAACCTCCATTTTGCGGTCTTTAAGGCTGGTCTCTTTGTCGGCCATGGGCACCTTGTAGCGGTCATCATCGTCGACCTGGCTATCGTAGCTCCATTCGTGAATACCCATTTTCTGGCTAACCAGATTGGTGCCCGGAGCTGGTCTCGATGTGGTTTTCTTGCCGCGGCAGAACAGATCGATGGAAATCGCCGCCTGATGGCCATGAGCCACCGCGGTAATGATATTTGACGGGCCAAAAGCCGCATCGCCACCAAAGAAAACCTTGGGGTTGGACGACTGAAAGGTATCTTTATCCAGTACGGGCATACCCCATTTGTCAAAGACGATGCCAATATCGCGCTCAATCCAGGGAAACGCATTTTCCTGGCCAATGGCCATCAGCACTTCATCGCAGGGATAAAATACGGGATCTTCACCTGTTGGCACCAGGGAGCGGCGGCCATTATTGTCGTAAACCGCTTTGACTTTTTCAAAGCGCATGCCTGTGAGCTTGCCATTTTCAACCACAAACTCCTTGGGTACATGGTTGTCGATAATAGGGATATCTTCGTGAATGGCGTCTTCTTTCTCCCAGGGAGAGGCTTTCATATCCTCAAAGGGGCTGCGCACAATCACCTTGACGTCTTCGCCACCGAGGCGGCGGGCTGTGCGGCAACAGTCCATAGCGGTGTTGCCGCCACCGAGAACAATAACGCGCTTGCCAATTTTGCTGGTGTGCTCAAAGGCAACACTGCCCAGCCAGTCAATACCTATATGAATACTGGCATCCGCCTCCTGGCGTCCGGGCAGATTTTTCAGGTCACGGCCACGGGGAGCGCCGGAACCGACAAAAACAGCATCGTAACCGCGTCCAACAAGTTCCTGCAGGCTTTCAATATAGGTATTGAAATGGGCAATCGGCCCCATGTTGAGAATATAGCCAACCTCCTGATCGAGAACCTGCTCAGGCAGACGAAATGAAGGAATCTGACTGCGCATAAAACCGCCGCCGGATTTCTGGGCGTCAAAGATATGAATTTCATAACCCAATGGCGCCAGATCTCTGGCCACGGTCAAGGAGGCAGGCCCAGCACCAACGAGGGCGATTTTCTTGCCATTTTTGGTCGTCGCTTTTTTAGGCAGCCTTTTGGCAATACTGTTATCATCCTTATTATCTGCAGCCACACGTTTCAAACGACAAATCGCAACTGGCTCTTCATCGACGCGGCCACGGCGACAGGCCGGTTCGCAGGGGCGATCACAGGTTCTACCGAGGACGCCAGGAAAAACATTCGACTCCCAATTGATCAGATAGGCATCGTCATAGCGCCCCTGGGCGATAAGACGAATATACTCCGGCACCGGTGTATGCGCCGGGCAGGCGTACTGGCAATCGATAACTTTATGGAAATATTCAGGATTCTTTATATCAGTCGGATTCAAAAAAAATGCCCCCTAAGTCGTGCGGTTTTCGCAGACATGAAACAGCCAGACCCAGGCTGTAGTTGGGGACGGATTTAACCAGAAACTGCCATAAAAAGTAAATAAAAACCCGCTAGAACCTATGCGTTTTAGCTATACCCTTAAGCCTAAAAACACTTGACTGGCTGGTTGAAAAGCAAGTATTGCCCAAGCATCATTAAAATAATGAAACCCACTATGGCAATGCATTAACCCGGGGTATGCTCAAAATGAATATACGGATCAACAGGGCGCAGTTTTGATCGGATTTTTTTGATTGCATTCGTTCCGGTGACGCCGGTGGTTAAGAATACGATCGCATTATTGCTTGTTGAACCCTATCAGAACCGGGAAAGGCACAGAGCTTTCTGATCCTTGTCCTTGATGCTGTAGCAGCGGCTTTTTTGATTTCCCACCTCAGCCAGACAGAGACTCCGCTGATCCCGATTCTTAATGGAATAACAGCGGGACTTCTCCCCCTTTGCCGTCGCCAGACAGTAATAGCGTTGATCTTTGTCTTTGATCGAGTAGCAACGGGAGGCGTCGGCAAAAGCCAACACAGGCGTTAACAGAAGAACCAGCATCCATCCCATTAGCACCTTCCTGTCTTCGGCGACTTACCCAAAAAACCGCATGCCATGCAATGCCCTCCAGAACCCACTAAGAATCCGTCGGCTTTTTCCCGCCCTGGCGACGGGCAAAGCCGGTTTTTCCAGGCCCCCTGGAGCGCAATTTTTTGACCTGACGCTGAAAGCGATGCCCCTCTTCCGGCGTCATCGACCAGTCAGTATCGGCGCGAATACCCATTTCCTTGCAAATGCGTTTTACTTCCTTTGGTTCAAGCTCCACCCACTCCCCCGTGCGAACATAGGAGGGAATTTCAACACTGCCGTAGCGAATGCGCTTGAGGCGACTGACTTCAACGCCCTGGGATTCCCACAAACGGCGAATAATCAACGCCGAGGCGTCTTCCTCGAGCAGGACATCGCGCCCGGCCATGCAACGGCATGCTTCGAGCAATGCCAGATTTCCGGAACGGAGGCCGAACCGCTCACGGATATACTCCCCCAGCGTATCATCGAGCCCGCTGAGCCCCGCTTCCGACATGTGAGCGATCTCGATCCTGTCCTTCAGGGAAAGATCCGCCGCAAGCCGTTTCACCGCCTCCTCCACCGAGGCGGGGCCGTCTGCCCGGGGCCCCGCTCCCGCGCTCTCGACCAGGTCGAGATACAGGGCGGCCTTCAGAACCTTGCGCGCCAGGT
>JBFXIU010000299.1:0-4123 GCA_050175615.1 Porticoccaceae bacterium
TCCTGTCGCTCAAGCCAAATTCAAGTAGCTGAACTTCGTCAATTTCCGTGTCCTCAATCACGTCGTGCAGCAACCCGGCAACCATCAGTTCTTCGTCGCCGCTTTCTTCGAGATTGAGCATGACGCAGCGCGTGCAGGATGTAGGGCTTCCCGGCTTTGTCTTTTTTGCCAGAGTATGCCTGCACGGCTATTTCCATGGCATCATCAATTGTTATCGTCATTCAATTCCCCTGGTTGTTTGTTTTAATCATAACAACTCAAGCGGGTTTGTGCAACTGTATTTTGCAAGATGGCGTATGCCTTGTCTTTTTTATGCCGCGCAGACTTTTGATGATTGCAGCAGCCAGCGTCTAATCTATAGCGGTTCTCAGAGTCACGAGCGCCAAGGGATTCTCGCCATCAGAGACTTCGATTGATCGTCTTGGCTTTGCAGATATTGAAGCGGGCCGCGCTGGTTGGATTGAATCTGTGTGCACCGGGTTCAAGAAGCTGCAGCGGTCAAAAGGCAGAGAGTCCACACAGAAAAAGCGCAGCGCCATTTTCTAGTCGTTGCGCTTTTTCTTTTGTCTTTATCGAGATTGGTTTTCAGGTTTCGTGGTCGATTTCGGCGTGCTCATCTTCTTCAGCCTCGCCAGAGCCACGACCCCAGTTCAAACCGAGCAGGTTTTTCTTGTCCACCTTCCCCGCGCTTCTCATAGAGATGATGGCTCTCACTACATGCCTTGCTGATTGACGAATAATCGCCATTTTTTGTTCAGTCTCCTTCACCATTTCCCACTCCCATTCTTTTGCATGGGCTTTCAGTGTGTTTTCATGGTAGGCGAAGGTTTCAGTCCCTCTTCGTAGAGGAGTCCTCACCTTTGTCCTCGATCCGGTCTTACCAAACCATTTGATATGCGACCACTTGATCTCGATGTGGTTTCCTCTGCGATAGCAGGACAGCTCAAGAGAAGTCCTATTCTCGTACCCAGGGCGCCGCGCCTCCTCCCGGCGAACGAAGTCCCAGTAGGCAGTAGCAGCAGCCATCCCAACCTCATGCAACTCATCGATGCAGCGAACAAGCGCAGCAAGTGCTTCATCATAGGCTTTCACACACACCCCCAAATCCATAGGCTTACTCATGATGGATTCGACCTACAAATCCATCCCGGCGTTTTGGCGGTTTTTTGCACCGCGCAGGTGGATGATAGCAGAAATACGTTATGGAAACACACCTTGCCCCATACAGCTAACGACGAACCTATCGGCTACGAAACCTTCGTCGTTAACGTTATGGAAACGACCGCCGTTTCGTCGTTTGCGCTCGTGATGGCTAGTAAGATTCGCTTCAGATCAATTCTAGCTGGCTTCGGGCGTAGAAGCTGCCAAAAATACGGTATGGAAACACACCCTGCCCCATACAGCTAACGACGAACCTATCGGCTACGAAACCTTCGTCGTTAACGTTATGGAAACGACCGCCGTTTCGTCGTTTGCGCTTGTGACGGCTAAGAAGATTCGCTTCAGATCAACTCTAGCTGGCTTCGGGCACAGAAGACGCAAAAAATACGTTATGGAAACAGGCCGACTTCCATACCTATCCTTCCATCTTTGCTCTGTTCTGCGCATTTTATTCTATAATCATCAAATCTATATCGATAAAACATTGATCTTGCAAATACTGTATTCTGTTCTCTCTGCAAGATTGCGGCGCCTTCACTGCCCCTGCTTGATCTTTGTCTTTATCCTGCGCACCGAGCATTCATAATCCACATCATGCAAAAAGACGAACGTAAAATTGGCAGACATCACCTGGCCTTTTACCGTGGCTGGCTGCAGGGACTCGACCTGGGTGAGCTTGCTGATAGGTATCTTGAGGACGGGATCGATCTCCGTGTCGCAAAATCTACCTTGCGCTGGCTTCAGGATGCACTTTCTCAGGCTGCACTGCGCAATGGCCGATTTGGTGAGGCGCGTCTTCTACGTATCTCACTGCGCCATGTCCTGAATGGCTCGGTTGCAGATCCCGGAGTTGATGGCGCGGCGGCAACCGTTTTGCCGCCCAGCATCGATGAGTTCCGCGAAGAAAATGATCCAGATGGTTTTTACAGTGAAGCCGAGTTGATTCGTCTCTATGTCGAGGCTTTTCCCCAACTGATAGATAAAAAAGCCCAGCGGCGGCGTCGTCTCATCGATAAACAACTTGAGGCGCTGCGCTGGATTGAAAACCTGGTGACGACTACCCCGACCATTGATGATTGGGTGGTGGCATGGTTCCATAAAAAGGTTGCCGACCGGCTTTTGATCGCCAAAATCTATACCATGCGCGATCTTTTGGAGCGTATGCGCGCCAAGGGATATCGCTGGTGGGCGGACGTGCCACGCCTCGGGGAAAAAGGCGCGGCGCGCATCGTGACATGGCTGCAGGGCTACGAGGACAGCCTCGGGCCGGTGCCTATACAGGCCACCAGGCCGCCGCGACAAATCCATGCGCAGGCACTTGTTCAAATCCGCAGGGTTGCTCATGGCGTAGCACCAATGGAATGTCTTGATATTCCATCCATCGTTTCAAGAGCTTGTGAATTGAAAGCCAGGGATCATCAAAGTCTTATTCAGGCCCGTGATGATCGTGAGGCGATTTTGCAGTGGATCGATGCCAAGGCAGGCAGCCCACATACGGCACGCTCTTATCGCAAAGAAGGTGAGCGTTTTCTGCTGTGGTCTTTGCTGGAGCGAGAAAAATCATTCGAGCAGTTGACTGTGGATGACTGCGTGGCTTACCGCAATTGGCTCGGTATGCTTGGGCGCACGGCAGAAAATGAATGGCCGTTCAGGATGGCGCAGACAGATTGGATAGGACGGCGCAATACGCCGCGTAGCGATGCCTCCTGGCGACCTTTTGATGGCCCGCTTGCCCTGAATAGCGTCAAGCAGTCTCTGGTGATTTTGCGCGGCTTGTTTTTGTGGTTGGTTCAGGTGCGCTACCTTAGCTTCAATGCCTGGGACGTGGTGAATAAAAAACCGCACAGGGCGGTGAGGTCTGAGCAGGAATTGACGGATGTCAATTCCGTTCAGAAGGACGACATTGGTGATGTCGAATTGTCGCGTGTTCTGACGTTATCGCAGTGGAACTTCGTGCTCGAATATGTCGCGCACATGCCCGCTTCGGCTGCGCGCGATAGGTTTTCTTTTCTCCTGCTGTTTGCTTATTCCACAGGTTTGCGGTTGTCGGAGTTGGTGGATGCGCGTGTCGGTAGGCTCTATAGCAAGCCCTTGCCTGGGCAATTAGGGCAGCGCTGGATGCTCAAGGTTTTAGGCAAGGGCGACAAGGTGCGCGTAGTTCCCATGAGTGACGATGTGATGTCTGCGTTGTTTGCCTATTTGCGCACCCGCGGTCTTGTTGGTGCGATTTCGGATATCGATGGCGCGACGCCGCTGATTGCAAAGCTTTCCGCGAATGAGCGCCTCAGCGCGAGTGCGCTTTACAAAATACTGCGCACGTTGTTTTTGCAGGCGGCGGATGCGTTGCGTGCGCAGGGCTTAGAGGAAGATGCCTTGCAAATGCAGAAGGCATCGACCCATTGGATTCGCCATTCGCGCGGCAGCCATTTGGGTTTGGCTGGGGTTGCTCCTTCGCTGATACAGCAACTTCTCGGGCACTCTAGTCTTGCAACCACTGGTATTTACACCCAATCGAATGAAGAGAGTCTATACTTGGCGCTGGCGGCAATGGACAAAAAATCAGTAAATGCACATTGAGTACGAATCTAGCAAAAGAGGCTATCGCGTGGAGTTGGTGCGCGATCTTCTGGGTGATTTCGTGCTGGTGCGGCGCTGGTATGGCTTGTTCAACAAGCGCCACGGCGGGAAGATGCAGGTGTTTTTGCAGGAGACCGAGGCGCTCGATGCCGTGGATAAGATTGATAGGGCGCGGCTGCGCAGGGGTTATGTCCGCAAGACTGTGCTGCTCGGTGGTGGGGACTGAACTGACATGGCCAACCCTCGCTCGCTGGTCTGCGCGCTTTACACCCATTGGGACACCGTGGAGCTTTTGGTGCGGCTGTCGCGCGAGTTTGCCGTGCTGACCAGCGATCAGGTGTTGAACGGTATTGCCAAGGTATCCGGGCAACGGGATGCCGAAACG
>JBFXIU010000300.1:0-4109 GCA_050175615.1 Porticoccaceae bacterium
TCAACGCCAATCTGGTGTTCATTCTGCTGGCACTGGTATCTCTGGCGACCATGGTGCTGGCATTGCGCCAGGGGTCGGTTCTGGCAGCCATTGGCAGTTTAGGTGGTTATGTGGTGCCCGTACTGGTCTCCACTGGCAGTGGCAATATGGTTGCCGCCATGCTTTACGGGCTGATTATTTTTGCCGCAGGCCTGGTGTTAATCCGCTACGTTTTTCGCCAGTGGCTATTGTGGGGGTTAATCGCCGGCATTGTCGGCTGGTGGCTGGTTTCAATGACCGGCAATCAGGCCGACAATTTTCAGGGGCTCTATTTGGCGCTTGCCTGCTACCTGTTACTGGCCATTCCCACTTTCGACTGGTTGCTTCAAGGCACAACCGCAAGCGAGCCTCTGCCAGAGACTGACATACCCTCAACCGACAAAACGAAGATCTGTGCTCGCAATCGCCTGGTGCACATTGCTGTTATTACCTTCACCCTGGCCTGGGGTATGGCCATTGCACGCCAGGGCGTCAGCCAATTACAGCTCTGGGAATCCATTGCCCACTGGGGTGCCTTGATTCTGGTGGTCGGCTTCGCTGCAAGGGTCAATGCACAACTGAAAACCTTGCCCTGGATCAGCCTGCTGACACTGATTGCCGCTGTAGTGATTTCCCGCCTTGAGGGTTTTCCCGGCACGGGAATGTCACTCGAACCCTTGAGTGGCGAAAGTGCTGCGGGGTTGCAAATTTTCGCCCTGCAAATGGCGGCTTTATACGCCGCCATCAGCGGTATTGCCCTGAAAACCAGAGGCTTTTGTCATTTTTGGGCATCACTGGTACTGCTGTCGCCGCTGCTGTGGCTCGCTCTTGTCTATGCCTTCACCGGCGATCTCTCCGGTTCCTGGCAGTGGAGTCTGGCCACCATCAGCCTCGGGGTCGGTTATATCGGCCTGTCTGGTTTTAAGCTGGAAAAATCCCGCAGCGACCAATGGGTGATCTGGCTTATCCTCGGTGGCCACCTCGCCTATTCCCTGGCGGTGGCCATGTATTTCCGCGAGGCGGGGCTGACCCTGGCGCTGGCGGCGCAACTGATCACCCTGGCATGGCTTATACAGAGATACACATTGCCCTGGATGCACTGGCTGCTCAAGGCGGTACTGGCCGTTGTGGTGATGAGACTGAGCCTGAACCCCTGGCTGGCCAGCTATTCAGCGGATATCCATTGGTCGCTGTGGACTTATGGCGGCAGTACCCTGTGCTGCTTTATGGCCAGCCGGGTTGTCGACACTAAACATGAACTGCAACCCTGGCTGATGGCGGCAACGGCACACTTATTGGTGCTCACCCTGGGCGCTGAAGTCCGCTACTGGCTCTACGATGGCGATATTTTCAGTGCGCGCTACAGCCTTAAGGAATCCGCCATCAATAGCTGTCTGTGGGCGGCCATGGGTCTTAGCTATCATTACCGCTCTGGTTTCAGCGCCAACCTCAAGGCCATTTATAGTTGGGCTGCGGCGATTCTGCTAACCCTGGCGCTAATCAGTTACGGGCTTTCTGTCACCCTGTTAAACCCCCTGTGGCACTGGCAGTCGATTTCATCGCGCCCGCTGTTCAATCTGCTGCTGCTGGCCTACGGCTTGCCGGTTATTCTGGCTCTGCTGGTGCACAGATGCTATCTCGCGTCGGTCAGGCAGTTCGCTGGTTTCATCGCCGCTGGCGGCCTGCTGCTTTTTGTCAGTATGGAAATTCGCCACCTCTGGCAGGGCAAATTGAATATTTTCGGTTTTACCAGCAACGGCGAACTCTACACCTACTCCATTGTCTGGTTGGTGATGGCGGTTGCCGCCGTTCTTGTCGGCACTCTGTGGCGCAGAGCCGACATTGGCAAGGGCGGATTTTTGCTGCTCGCCGTGGTCATCGCGAAAATTTTTGTTGTCGATATGGCCGACCTGAAAGGACTGCTCAGGGTAGCATCCTTTATGGGACTGGGGTTATCCTTGCTCGGTCTCGCCTACTGGCGCTCAAAGCTCTCAGCCACTGAAACTCAGGAAAACCATTGACATGACCGATCTCTTCGCCGAAAAGTCCGCCGACTTTGACCTCAATCCCTTTGTCACCCGCCTTTCTGCCGCCATTAGCGACGCCATGGTCGACAGCTTGACCCTAGATGCGACCATGAATGTGCTGGACTTTGGCGCCGGCACCGGGCTTATCAGCGCAAAGCTTGCCCCTCTCGTCAGTCGCATTGTGGCCGTGGATATCTCCCCGGCCATGCTCGCCAAACTCGCCGCCAAACCGGATCTCAACGGCAAAGTGACAACCCGCTGCCAGGATCTGCTCACCGCGCCCTTGGCGGAAACCTTTGACGTGGTCGTCAGCGCCATGGCCATGCATCATATTGAAGACACCAGACAATTGATCCATACCCTGGCTGCCCATCTCAAACCCGGCGGCCAAATTGCCCTGGCGGATCTCGACAGCGAAGATGGCAGCTTTCACCCCGCGGACACCGCCGGAGTCTTTCACCACGGCTTTGACCGCGACAATCTCCGCAGACTTATTGAAAATGCCGGTTTCAGCGACATCCACTTCACCACCGCCCACAACGCCGAAAGGGAAAACGGTGTTTTTCCCATTTTCCTGGTAACTGCCAGAAAAAAGCAAAGCACTTAGGAATTTATAGCCATCAGCAGATTTTTGGCTATGGCACAAGGTTTGCAACTCTACTGATGATGCACCGAGGGAGAAAGCTCCGGGAGGCAGTCGGGCTTAGGCCAACAGCCTCCTTTCCTCAGGGATTTTGTTGTCAACCCAGGCGCTGATGTATTCAGTCTTCAAAAATGTGCACTTGCGCATTTTCTCTAGCCAACGCCTGTTTACGGGCATTTTTGCCCCAACTTGGGCATTAAACAGCTGCCGGGAACAGATCCGCATTCTGCACAGGGTTTCTCCAGATTATTTCTTATTGTTGTATTTCCTAATGGCGGGAAAAGGCGGACACATGGCGACGACTGAATTTACCAAAGAAATGGTGGATCTGCTCACCAAAATCAAAAAGCATCTCCGCGACAAATACGACATCAGCATCGCCTTTGCCGACCCCTTGCTCCTCGACAAACTAGCGGAACTACGGGACATCAAAGACCCCCTGTTACAGGGCATGATTCGCTACCTGATGGCGCTGGCCGGTGGCGACTGGCCGACAAAATATGAAGGCACCCGAAACCAAGAGCAGCCCCAGCCGCCAAAAATTGAGCCCGCCCTCAAAGGCGCCAAAAAACTCTTTGGCCTCTATCGGGGGCATTCCGGGGATCTGTCAAAAACTGACGCGGAGAGCGGCAGTGAAGATGCTGCGACGGAAAGCCCTGAACCGGAGAAGAAAAAGCCGACGCGCTATTATCGCGGTCAGCCCATTTATGACTGACAATACCTATTTGTGATAGGGATGGCCGGCGTTCAGTGTCCAGGCGCGATAGAGCTGCTCCATCAACAGAATCCTCACCAGGGGGTGAGGCAGGGTCAACGGCGATAATGACCAGGTTTGATCGGCGCGACTGAGACAGTCTGGCGCCAAACCGTCGGGGCCGCCAATCAGCAGGTTATAGTTGCGACCACTTTCCTGCCAGCCGCGCAATTGCTGCGCCAGCTTTTCCGTACTCCAGGGCTTGCCGAGCACGTTCAGTGCCACCACGCCATCGCCGGCGCCTATGGCCTTGAGCATGAGCTCGCCCTCCTTTGCCATGGCTTTTTCTACGGGCTGGTTCTTGGCGCGCTGACCCAGGGGCAATTCAACCAGCTCTATGCGCAATTCCGGGGGCATGCGCTTGGCGTACTCGTTGAAGCCCTCGCTGACCCAGGCGGGCATGCGGGTTCCCACCGCGAGAATTCGCAAGCGCACAGCAGTTTCTACCTGCGTTTAACGTCGTCTGGCCGCATGGACCAGAGTTTTTCCAGCTCATAAAAAGCGCGGGTCTCCGGCAGCATCACATGAACCACCACGTCGCCGAGATCCACCAGCACCCATTCCGAACCTTCCATACCCTCCACGCCGATGGGCTGAAAACCGACTTTTTTACTCTGTTCGATGACATTGTCCGCCAAGGCCTTTACCTGGCGATTGGAGTTGCCGC
>JBFXIU010000301.1:0-4102 GCA_050175615.1 Porticoccaceae bacterium
TGAGACCCTTGACCCAGGTATCACCAGTGGCGGCTGTGTCGTCTATGATTTTAAACAGCGGAAAGCCTTGAAAAACATAACGATGCAGCGCCATGTGGCGCGGCGCGCCCTTCAAGACATATTGTCAGCATTTCCAGAGCTAGGGGCTATGGTGATGGCGAGCGATATGCGAATCTATCAGTTGGCGGCTTCCAAAGCACAGGAAAAACTTGTATCGGACGAGAAGATGATTTTTTTTGTTCGACCAACAGAAGATTTACCCGAGGACTGGAACAAGATACTGTTTGCAGCAGAGCCGGATGCACTGGCAGCGGTGGAAAAATTTGTGCAGACACGAACGTATCCGGGACTCCATTTTGTATGGTCGAACGATACTTATTTTGAGATGTTCCCCAAAGGGGTGACAAAAGGCAGCGCGTTACAGAACGTGTGTAATTTGGCAGGGGTGCATCCGTCAAAAACCATCGTGATAGGGGACTATTATAATGATATTAAGATCATGCGGCAGGCTGGCTACTCAGCGGCAGTTGCGAATGCACCAAGTGAGGTGCAGGCGCTGGCGAACGAAGTGATTCCCAGCAATGATGAGGCGGGCGTGGCCCAGTTTTTGTATAAGCTGATCAACCGCTTTACAACATAGCGCACGGTAGTGCGATGGGGTGATTATACATGTTGGAAGCTGATGGTGAAAAAAAGAAAATAAGTCATGCAATAGCACTAATTTCTATTTTATTTTGCTTAATTATTGTTATAATGGCTTCAATTGTTTGGTATCCACCCTTTTCGCAAAAGGAATATGCTCCACTGGCAGAGGCGCCATTTTTCCTTGCCGATGCATCTGGTGTTGACAAAGTGAACATCAATACAGCCACGGCAGAAGAGCTGATGGTTCTGCCCGGGATAGGCGAGAAGCGGGCAATGGATATTGTTTCATGGCGCGAGCAGCATGGTTTTTTCGAAAGTGCGGAGGCGCTGACAGCCATATCGGGAATTGGCGCAAAAACCATAGAGAATATCGCTCAATATATTATTTTATAGAAATATAAATATGTGATAAATGCTGATTATTGAGGTGACACATGGCTTTCGATAACATGGCGGAAAGCAAGCTATTCATCAACCGCGAGCTGAGCTGGCTTGAGTTTAATCGCCGCGTGTTGGACCTTTCGCATGAAAAAGCAGTGCCGCTTGGGGAGCAACTGCATTTTGCCGCCATATATGACAGCAACCTCGACGAGTTTTTCATGATCCGCGTAGGCTCGCTCTACGACCAGACTTTGTTGAAAAGCGAGATGACAGAAAACAAAACCGGCATGACGGCACAACAGCAAATTGACGCTATTATGCCAAAAGTAACGCAGCTTCAAAAGCAATGCGACCGAGACGTACAGAAATTGTTTGCGTCGCTCGAGCAATATGAGCTGGAAAAAGTGGATTTCAGTGTGCTAACCAAGGCGCAAAGCTCCTTTTGGAAAAAGTACTTTTTGAGCGAACTGTTCCCGGTGCTTTCGCCACAAATCATTGACAGAAGGCATCCGTTCCCATTTTTGCGAGACAGAGAAATATACGTTGGTGCGCTGATAAAAGAAAAAAAGAGCGAGCGCCCACGTTTCGGGCTGATCCCAGTTAGCGCGCAGTTTGAACGATTGATCACGCTGGACGATGGAGAGGTGACCCACTTTGCCCTGGTGGAAGAGCTGATACTGCATTATGCCGAAATCACATTTGGGAAGAACAATGTGCTGGAAAAGTGCCTTTTTCGTGTGACCCGCAATGCTGATATCAATGTGGAAGAAGGCATGTTCGACCACGACATCGACTACCGGGTGGTCATGAGCGAATTGCTCAAAAAGCGCCGAAAACTCGCGGCGGTCCGCCTTCAGTTTTTGGGTGAGCCGCCCGAGGACATCAAGGCATACCTTTTAAATCGCTTGCAACTGCCGGAAAACCAGGTGGTCATCCACAAAAGCGCCATCGAGTATTCTTTTTTGCATGCGCTGAGCGACCGACTTCAAAAAATAGGCGGAGCAGAGTTGTTTTATCCGGCGGTGAAGGTCATACAGGAGCCAGATGACTATGACCTGTATGCGGCGGTCCGGCAAAAGGATGTGCTGACATATTACCCGTATCAAAGCATTCGCCCATTTATCCGCATGCTCTACCACGCGGCGCGCGACCCTGAAGTTATATCCATAAAAATGACACTCTATCGTGTGGCAACAGACTCCAAAGTGATCGAAGCCTTGATTGCCGCGGCTGAGAACGGTAAAGAGGTGGTCACCATTGTGGAGCTGCGCGCGCGCTTCGACGAGCAGAACAACATCGATTGGTCGCGCCGGCTGGAACAGGCGGGGTGCACGGTGATCTATGGCTTTTCAGACTACAAAGTGCACTCGAAGCTCACTTTGATCACGCGGAGAAAAGGGCACAGATTCGAATATTTGTCTCAAATAGGCACAGGCAATTACAATGAGAAAACCAGTGAACTCTACACCGACCTCACCTATACCACGCTGAACCCGGAAATAGGGGAGGAAGTGGGCGCTGTTTTTAATAATTTGGCGATGGAGCGCCTGACACAGCGCGTCAATCATTTGATTGTGGCCCCGCTGTTCTTCAAGTCGGTGCTCATCGATGAGATCCGTGAAGAGATCCGCCATCAGCGGGCGGGTGGTGAAGCGCGGGTCATTCTAAAATGCAACTCGTTGTCGGATAAAACGGTGATAGAAGCCTTGAGCGAAGCCTCGATTGCCGGGGTGCGGGTGGATATGATCGTGCGCGGCATCTGCTGTTTGCAGGCCGGGCTGCCCGGCCTCACCGAGAATGTGCACGTGCGCAGCCTGGTGGGGCGTTATCTCGAACACGCGCGTATTTTTGCCTTCGGGGCGGGCGAGCGTATGCGTGTCTATATCGCCTCGGGCGACTTTCTCACGCGCAACACCGAGCGGCGTGTGGAGGTGGGCGTGCGCATAGAGGACGCCGAGATAAAAGAGACGCTGCGTGATATTTTGGAGATGCAGCTGGCCGACAATGTGAACGCACGTGAGATGCAGCCGAACGGCACCTACGCCAAAGTGGCGCGCAAAAAGGGCGAAGAGAAGCTGGATTGCCAGATGACGATGTACACATATTTGGCTAACCGGCAAAAAGCCCTGCAGCGCAGCGCCGAAGCGGCGGCGGGGCTGCCGTTCGAAGGTGCCCATACACCGGATGGCACGCCTGCGCCGCCAAAAGAAACGACAAAAAAGCGTCGATTACTGGGGTTTCTCAGAAGAATTTTCGGCAGGCAGGGTCAATAGCTTTGTCAGGCTCGGGCTTGGGCGGCTGGCCGGGGTTGAAGCACGCCGGTTAGCAAAATAAAAACATTGAGGTACACATGCAAATCGGTGGTTTACAAAAGCTTACTCTTCTGGATTTCCCCGAACGGGTCGCCTGTACTATTTTCACGAACGGATGCAATTTCAGATGCCCTTATTGCCACAATGCCGAGTTGTTGCATATTGCTAACCCAAGCCTGATATCGACCACTGATGTGATGGATTTCCTGAAAACACGGCAGGGGCTGTTGGACGGCGTATGCATCACCGGCGGGGAGCCACTGCTACAGCCGGACATAGTGGAGTGTATAGAAGAAATAAAGGCGCTGGGTTTTGCCGTGAAGCTGGACACCAACGGCAGTTTTCCCGAGAAGCTGGCCGCTTTGCTGGAGAGCGGCCAGCTGGACTATGTGGCCATGGACATAAAAAATACGCCGGAACGCTATGCCGAGACGATAGGGCTGCCAAATGCGCCGGTGGCAGCGGTCCGTCAGAGCGTCGAGGTTTTGCGGGCGTCGGCGGTGCCGCACGAGTTCCGCACCACGGTGGTGCGGGAGTACCATACAGAAGATGACATGCGTGCCATCGGGCGTTGGCTGCATGGCACGCCGCGATATTACCTGCAGCGCTTCGAGGCAGGCCCCCATGTGCTGCGGCAGGGCCTGTCGGCGCCCAGCGCGGGTGAAATGCGGTGTTTTCTGGCCATTGTGCAAGCGGACATCCCGGCGGCAGCGCTGCGCGGGGTTTAGCATATCTTGTGGGCGCATTTGTGATTATTGCCAAAA
>JBFXIU010000302.1:0-4090 GCA_050175615.1 Porticoccaceae bacterium
TTTCTATTGGCTCTTGGGAAGTGCTGACTAACGCCATATTAGATATATATTTTTGAGATGATAAAATGCGGTTTCACCGTCTTTTTTAACTAGCCCCTTTCATTGCTAGAAGGCGATCTATTAGTTATGCGGGGCAATCTTTTTGTTCATTATTAGAAAAGGCCTCGTTGAATTGCTAGCGTCTGGGGATCAGATCCGCCCGGATGTATTGCAGCGCTGCAAGATTTTTGGTGTGTACTGTCGGCTGGCGAGATTGGGGCTGCTGGAAACTTCGCGTGGAAAGCCAGGCGCAGGCTAGATGGCGTCATCCATCACCGCACCTGGTAGATCATGGTGAGGTGGTTGCAGCGCTGCAAGATTTTTGGTGTGTACTGTCGGCGGGCGAGATTGGGGCTGCTGGAAACATCGCAGGGAAAGCCAGCGGTAACCCAAGATATTGTTAGCTATCATTGATATCGGGCACGGCTTGATTGGAAATCAATCGGCGGATATCTTCAACGGCACGTCTTAATATAGATAATGCTTCGTCCCGGTGGGACGGGTCGGCTAGTCCTGAAAGTCGAAGTTCCATTCTTCCGGTGGATTCTGTCTTTACGCTGGCAGCCATCTGCTTCGTGCTTAGTAAGTTGATGGTCTCATACGTTGCTTCTGGTGTGCTGTCTTGTACCTTTAGCTTGTTAATAGCTTTCGCAAGCTGCCTCTGCGACCATCCAAATTCGACTACCGACTCTGCCAATTTACGCGCTGCATCTTCAGAGTATTGATTCTGTACCTGAAGTAATTGTGAGGCTGTTAAATGACTAAACTTTTCCGGATGCTCAAAAATTATGCTGATTATGCTACCTTTTAATTTCCCAAAAGATAATAACCTGGATATATTTGATTCTGTATCACTCATTTCTCCAGCTAATTCTTTTTGGTTTTTGAATACACCATCCTCTAGCAACTTATAGCAATATAAACCTACATCAACAGGATATTGCGTTGATCTGGTTTGGTTTTCAGTGTATGCGAGAATAGCTAGCTCTTTTTCAGACAAGGTTCTATGGATAATAGCAGGGACAGTCTGGAATTCTTCTCTGTGCTTGAGATATTGCTGGATTGCGCGAACCCGCGTTCTTCCTGCAATTACCTTGTACCATCCCTCTCGTGCTGAGTCCGGTGTCACATGAATAGGATTGATGATCCCGTTCGCTGACATCGATTGGTACATGGAGAGTATGGCTTCTTCTCTGTAGACCGAGCGTGGATTATACTCATATTCAGTTAATCGGTCGATTGGCAAACGCTGCACGTGATCAGATTGGTAGGATGTTGCAAGCTCAGGCGTGTTGCCGGATTCTTCTTTTAACCGTTCTATTCCGCGAAGGCCATCGACCAGTGGGAGTGTGGCCATCATTGACTGCTTTTCTTGGGGTTGCAATAGCCCCATAGACTTCACCGGTCGTTTAGCATCTACCATGGCTTTACACCTCTGTCGGAAGATCGTTTGCTGCCATAACCTCGATTTCTTGCGCCAACTCGATCAATTTTAAGCCAACAGGAGACGTTGGCTCGTGTTCCATGAGTGTCCGTGGGCCGCCGCGCGTTCGTTGGCGAGCAAGTCCAATATATTCTGGTATCACCGTATTTGTGACGCTCACTCCAGGTGTTTCTGCAACTGAAGAGCGGATGGCCTCAAGCGTCTCCCTGGTGTATTGCTTGCCTCCGTGGAGCATGTTTGGAATGAATGTGATCGGTATCTGCCTGCCACGGCCTTCTTTTAATTCCATAACCAATGAGAATAGGTTTCCGGAAGCCTTGACAGCCATGCTGGCCAGTTCGACGACCGCCATAATGCGATCGGATGCTGCTACCGCCGAAAAGCTGAGACTGCTAACTGATGGTGGTGTATCGATAAGAATGAAGTCGTATTGACTGGTCAGTTCTGTGTTTCTTCGCAAGACTTTCTCGAATATCTGTTCGCGAAACTGCGCTTGGACCATCATCATATCAGTCCTCACAAGCCTTTGATCGGCTGGTATTAGGCCAAGATCGAGGTCTTGTATTGGACGCAGCACTGCTCTTGAAAGATCCAGAACTTTCCCGGCTAGATGGGCGTCAATGGCATCGCCAAATGTAATGATTTCGCGTTCGACATCGATATCGAACAACAGAGACAGAGACGCCTGCGGATCCAGGTCGATGAGGAGGACACGATGTCCGGCCATGGCAAGGGTTATGCCAAGGTTAGCGCATATCGTCGTTTTCCCGACTCCGCCTTTACTGTAGAAAAAGACGAGCTTTTCTGGTCCGGCGAACTTTGGCAATGTCCAAGGTGCGTCTTGGCTCAGTCGTATTGCTCTGGTGTCCTTTCCGGTGTAGACCTTGTTGGACTTTTCTGTTGGGAATATGCCGAGCTGCATTTTTGCGATCTGTTTCGCCATTCTCTGCTCGCCTTCGAGTCCATATCCCGTCAGCATGGCCAGGGCCCGTCGCTTGAAGTGCAATGTTCTTTGGGTCAAGTCCCATCTCCCGTGCTTGGATCAGATTTAATGGTATCACATTAAATCTGATCTTGTCACGTTTTTGCTAGTCCATCAGTATCCACTCATGTTTAATCTTAACTTATTGAATACAAACAAGTTATCGAAATAATCGGTGACCATTTTAGCTTCGATCACCCAGTCCGGATGCCGCTCCCAGGCCTTGTCGCTGGTGTGAAAGTGTTCGGGCTCGAGGTCCGCGGCCACGCCGAACCGGCGTAGCTGGCCGCGAACATAGCCCTCGATCTGCTCTGGATCGTAGGGGAGGAGGGTGAGCCGCTGGCCGTTCGGTCGCAGGAGTCCGCCCGTTGCCAGCGCCTGGTGATAGCGCATCCAGTAGTGCAGATACGCGGTGAAGTACGGTTTCCTGGCCACCTCCGCACGCGGAATACCATCGCGCTCCCAGGCCTCGAGGACCCAACGCTCGATGACGCTGCGGGGCCGAGCTGGAAAGAGTCCGTCCTCTGGCAGTCCTCCGGCTTTCTCGTACAAGGAAACACACGCCGGCACCGGATGGCGCACGATCACTACCCATTCTGCCAACGGCCCAAAGGTTTCGCGGAAGAAGTTGCCCATGTACACCATCTTGGTGGCCTTTTTGACCAGCGTGGGCAGGCCGTCCACGGGCCGCTGCAACTGCTCGCGGAAGAAGTAATCGGCCATCACCAGCCATTCGGCGGTTTGCTGGATGGTGATTCTGGTGGCTGGCACGTCCTGTCCATCGCGGCTGGTGTACCAGTTCGGGCTGCAATCGGGAAATCCGTCGTGCGCGATGTAGTTCGGTACCTGGCCGGGATCGATGCCGGTTGCCCGATACAGCTCCTTGGTGAGGTACGATCCTCCGTGGCGGGGCGCGCTCACCACAAAAATATGTCGCCGCTTCGTCTGGAGATTCGCGAGGGTGCGCGGATTACCCACCAGCAGATCCCCGAACAGGTTGTAGGCCCGCATGGTGAGATCCCGCCCAACGGGCGTATTGAAAGCTCGGTTGGCCGCGTCGCGGACGATCTGGCGGAACGCGGGCAAGCTGGCTTCGGGACCGTGCATTTTTTCCGTAACCTGGTCTCCCCAGTCGAGGTTTGGCGGAATGCTGCTTTTGCCAAACGCGGCGAGCTCTAAAAAGAGAGCAAAAGTGCTCGAGACAGGAAAGTGTTCGCTGGTGAAGTGGAGCCCCGGGATTATGCTGCGGGCCGGTTTCTGGATGCTGCCTGGCATTGGTTCTGGTGCTCACTCAAATGAGTTTTTAGTTACTATTGCATGGACGCGTTGCTTCGATATGCCGAGTCGGTTACCAATCGCTTCTAGCGTTTCGCCGGTTGCCCGTAAGGCTTCGATTTGTTGCCGTCGATGGTGACGGTGCCTACGCTGGGTTTCCTTGAGTTCCGCGGCAGCTTGGCTGGCTGCGAGTCTTTCCGCTTCCCGCTTTTGCCTGTCGGCCTCTCGCGCCCGGCGGGCCTCTTCTCTGCTTTTCTTTTGTTCTTCGGCTTTTGTCCGGCGCAATTCGTCTCGGTATTTTCGGGGTCGCTTCAGGAAACGGAATTTAAAGTACGTTAAGACCTGGCGAG
>JBFXIU010000303.1:0-4027 GCA_050175615.1 Porticoccaceae bacterium
TGCAGATCAGAATCGTTGGTGTAATTCGGCGCCGTGCCCATGTTGTGACAGGCAAAGCACGGATTTGAGGATTTACCCGCAAATGCGCCGGCATCATCCCGGGTTTCAGTGTAACACTGCGGCGGATGTACGCGGCCGGATTGAGCATGGCATCGCTATTGAGTGAGACCACTTCAGCTTCATTGCCATCACTCGGCGTTGATGCCGTTTGCGCCCCCCCATCGCCGCCACAACGAACAAGAACAAAAAGGAGAGATAACAACACAACACTATAAAATGATTTATGGGCAAATCGTGACACGATAAATCCCCTTTAAAAGAGAGAATCAGGAATAGGAAAGGAACAACTTTCAAAACTTTCCCATCGGCAAGGCTGAACCATCTGCTTTCGGAAGCGTCAAGGAGCCGCTGATCAAATCAAGAGCTCCATGCAGCACAAGAATGTGCGGCCATGAATAATCACGCCAGTGACTGTTCATGAAGAAAAGCAAAAGTCACCCCTTTGGCTTTTTGTCCTCTGAATATTCCAGGATGGAATGAGTCAGAGTAAGTTCTAGTTACCGATGGGAAAGTCGGCCGGTTGCCCGGCCGCGCGATTTGGCGGCCAGATGGCCGCCTGCGCTCAAAAAAACGGCGATCAGTTCTTGATAAACGGCCCGATATAGCCGAGCAGGGTTTGCTGCTGATCCGCACTCACACCGTCCACACCTGCCAGCGGATGCTGACCGACAACGGTGAGGTAGGCGTAGTTGCCAAACGGATGCCAGTAGGTTGACGTCACTTCCGCCTCTTTGGGCACGGTCAGAACGCGCTTGAGCGATTTCTTGTCGAGATCGTAGGCCCAGTAAACGTTATTGACGTGCTCACCGCTGTCTTCACCAATCATCAGGAGCCTGGTGCCCGGAATCATGTTGATGTTATCCGGATTGGCAATGCCGTCGACGTCACAGGTGTTGCCTGCAAAAGCTGAAGTGGCATCGTAGGTCTTGGGCGTGCCTGCAATCAGCCCGTTCCATGCCGTGGCGTTGTAGTCGGTACCCACCGGCAGGGCATAGACCGCGCCGCAGTTGTTTTTAGCCAGTTGGATATCGTCATTGCCGCCCAAATCGTACTTGGGATCATTTGCCAGCATGCCTTTTCCAATCTCGGAAATCGCCACGTACAGCGTGCTGGTTGCCGCATCAAAAGTAATGCCCTCGGTTTTACGCAGCTCGGTCGTGGCACCCAGCATGGCCGCATAACGACGTGTTTCCAGGCGTGAAGCGGCGATTTCCATGCCGGGTTTGACCTGCAAGCACTCAAGCCCCGCCTCGGTATTGATTCGAGCAAAGTCCGCCGGGCACGCGCCTGTATTGGCATCCGGCGTTGCCGTACTGAACAAGTCTTCAAACACGGGGCGTTTGGCCACCTCGGCACGAATCGTCACATCATCCGCATGACCCAAATCAATCCAATCGAGGTTAAATTTACCCGCCTCCGTGCCATCGACTTGCGAAAACTTGGCCGCGTAGAGCGTGCCTGCACTCAAATCCCCCGCTTTGTCGGCCACAAATTTGTAAAAGCCGTCGTTCGTTCCATCATCGGACATGTAGACCGTTTTCTGATCGGGCATCACATAAGCCAATTCATGCGACACGCGGCCCATACTGTAGTGCTTGGTATAACCTGTGCCATCGGCTTTGACTTCAGGAATCCAACCGTAGAAGTACGGGTTCATGCCGGTAGCAGGGTCATTACTTTGATCCGCTTCCACTTTGCCCGTCCAGAACGGGAAAGTGGCGTTGTAGTAGGTATCACCCGTTTTCCCGATGGCGGTTTGGCTGTCATTGCGTGCATTGGGCTCATATTCTTCCGAGCCCAAATGTGTATTCCATGGCGTAACCATGCCCGCGCAATGGGTGTAACCACCAAACTCCCCAGACTGATCGATGAATTCCAGAGTGTCCGGCTTCATGCTCAGTGCGCCGGTAACAGCATCTTGATCAATCCCGGCGGTATACATTGCACCGACCTGACATTCAAATTGGGCCACCAAACGCAGGGCGCCATCTTGTTGCTGGATCAATGAGGAATTATCCAGGCCTGAGCCCACACCCTGGTTGGTGCCATTACAGATGTATTTGCTGCCATCGGCAAAGACGAGACCTTTTTGATTTTTGTCCTTGATCCAACCGAACGTTTCGCCGTTATCTTCATAACCGGTCGCAACGAGCTTGTGAAAACCGAAGGCCTGTACCTTGGCCATATCGACTGCAGCGGTCTGAAGGGTAGACGAAGATCCGTTCAGGTTGGTGCTGTAACCCGGTACGGTAAAATCAGTCGCGACCATAAACTCATCCTGATCCGCGCCCACGGGCGTGGCTAACGCCGAACCGGTTGGTGCAGGCGTCGAGGGCGCTGTGCTGGCTGTCGAGTCATCCGAGCTGTCGCAACCGGTCAAACCGGCCATCAGAACACCGGCGATCGCCAGTGCGAGTATGTTCTTGTTCATGTTCCAGGCTCCACAATATTTAACTTTGAATATCAAGCCAGTATCGACTTGTGGAGCGTGATTCTAGGCAGCGCCTGTGAAGGATTTATGCCATTGAGATGAACATTAGATTAATTTTATAGGTGCTTGCTAATTACTTATCTGGCTCCTTATTTGCCCTGTTTTGATCGGGTGCTCATCGATCACATCATAAATAGTCAATTCCCCACTTCTCTTTTTACTTCATAAATGTATTATTCATTTATGAATAGAATTTCCTCCTCAATATCCGCACTACGGATCAGCGGTATCGGCGCTGTGTGCGCTCTGCTGGCGGCCTGTGCCGACCCGTCTGGCATCCTGACGCACGCCCGGCCCACGACCGTGGATCAGCTGAACCTGAGCTCCGGCCTGTCCCACAAGGCAGAAGAAACCCACCCCGGCGCCGCCCGGGCGTGGTGGCACGCATTTCGCGACCCGCAGCTCGATGCACTGATGAACCAGGCGCTGACGCACAATCCTGATCTCACCATTGCGCTCGCGCGCATCCGGCGGGCGGAAGGTCTGAGCGAAGCCGCCGGGGCTGTGGAACGCCCGAGTGTTGATCTGGATGCCAACGTCAGCAGGGCGCACTGGACCAAAAACCAGTTCTTTCCGCCTCCGTTTGGCGGCAGCACGACCTGGAACAACCAGTTAAACCTGTCTGCCAGTTATTCCCTGGACCTGTGGGGAAAGAATCGGGCGACCGTTCAAGCGGCTGAAGATCGGCTCAAGGCCAGTGTCGAAGAGCATAACGCCGCTGCCTTGCTGCTTTCGAGCCAACTGGTGAGCGCATACCTGCACTATGCCGCCGATTCTGCCCTGTTGCGAACGGCCACCGAACGCCAGGCTGAAGCCGACCGGGCCGTGCAGATCGAACAGGTTCGCCTCGATCATGGCCTGACGGATGCGACTCATCTGTACGCCGCTCAACTGACCGCCGCTCAATATCGGGAGGATGTAGCCACCTACTCGGGCGACTTGCATCTGCGCGCCGAACAGATTGCCGTCCTGACCGGTCAGGGCACGGCGACAAACATCCCCTTGCAACCGCCGACGGTCTCCCTGGGCAATGATTGGTCGGTACCGCATGACGTACCGGCAAACCTGATCGGAAGTCGCCCGGACATTCGCGCCCGACGCCTGCAGATGGAGGCGGCCGCCGAAGACATTCACGTCGCCCGGGCGGCATTTTACCCGGACATCAACCTTGCGGCCTATGTCGGTGGACTTGCGGCATTGGGCGGTTTCGCGAGATTCCTGCAACTCGATTCCGCACACTATGGCGTCACTCCAGCACTCTCTCTGCCCATTTTTGATGGCGGACAACTGCGCGGACAGTTGCGCGAACGCACCGCCGCCTACGACGAATCCATCGCCAAGTACAACAAGGCCCTGCTCACTGCCTTGCAGCAAACGGCCAGCGCACTCACCCAAATCCATACCCTTGCGGAACGCCGTGAAGCATTGAACGGCGCACGACGCGCCGCCGACGCGGACGAGAAACAGATCGGAAGA
>JBFXIU010000304.1:0-3988 GCA_050175615.1 Porticoccaceae bacterium
TGATAGCACCCACAACCAAAGCAGAGGATTTTCAAGGCTGCGATCTGATTATCGAATCCGTTTATGAGGATATGGACATCAAAAAAGCGGTCACCGCAGAAACTGAACAGTATCTGGGGCAGGGCGGAATTTGGGCAACCAATACCTCGACTCTGCCCATAAACCGACTGGCTGAGGCCAGCGCCCAACCAGAAAATTTTATCGGCATTCATTTTTTCTCCCCAGCGGATAAAATGCCGTTAATCGAAATTATCTGCGGCGCCAAAACCAGCGACGAAACCCTGGCCAAAGCCTTTGACTTTGTCAAACAAATTAAAAAAACAGCCATTGTGGTCAATGACTCCCTGGGCTTTTTCTCCTCGCGAACCTTCATCACCTACCTGGATGAGGGCATTCGTCTGTTGGCCGAAGGGGTGCATCCCGTGAGAATCGACAACCTTGGCAAGCAGATCGGTATGCCACTGGGGCCGCTGGCGGTTCACGACGAAATATCCCTTGAGCTGAATAAAAAAGTTCTGGATTCCTGGAATGACATGGGGCTTGTCAATCTCTGGGGAGAGCGGGATACCATGCGCGATGTTTTGTCCACCTTGGTTACCCAGTATCGCCGCTGTGGCAAATATAAGGGCGGCGGTTTCTACGACTATAAAGAGGGCGGTAACAAAGAAATATGGCCGCAACTGCTGGCGCTTTACTATAAGCAAGAAAACGCTATTAATGACCAGGATATTAAAGATCGTTTGTTGTTTCGCCCGATCATCGAATCCCTTAAATGTTTGGAGTCTGGGGTTCTGCGCACGGCGGCAGAGGGCAATATAGGCTCGATTATGGGCATAGGTGCGCCGACACATACTGGAGGATTTATCCAGTTTGTTAACACCTACGGGCTGGCCAGATTTATTGATCGCTGTGGAGACTTGTCGAAAAAATTCGGCGAACGTTTTAACGCTCCGGCGATAGTCGCCGAAAAACTAAAAAGCGACGAATGGATTTTATAATAAAGATCCTGGCGATAACTTTAAGGTAAAAAACCAATGAGATTATTTAGCGAAGAACAGGTCATGTTTCGCCAAGCCTATAGAAAATTTCTTGAGGCAGAAATTGTTCCCCACATGGTTGAATGGCGCCAACAGGGTATTGTCGATCGCAGTGCGTTTAAAAAAGCCGGTGATCAGGGATTTTTAATGATCTGGCCCGATGAAATCTACGGCGGCCTCGGCGACAAAGACTTTCGCTATGAACAGATTATTATGGAAGAAAATACTCGCGCCGGAACTGCTGAGTGGTTTTGCACTTTGCATAGCCGTCTGGTTGGCCCCTATATAGATCACTTTGGCAGCGAAGAGCAAAAGCAGCATTTTCTCCCTCCCTGCGTCAGTGGAGAAAAAATTCTCGCCATAGCGATGACTGAGCCGGATGCGGGCAGTGACCTTGCTGGCATGAGATCGACATTAATCGATAAAGGTGACCATTTTCTTCTCAATGGCTCGAAAATCTATATTTCCAATGGCATCAATGCCGACTACATCATAGTCGCGGCAAAATCAGATCCTGACAATAATCCTCACGCCATGACTCTGTGTATTGTCGAGCGGGGTATGGAAGGTTTTGACCGTGGTCGCAATCTCAACAAAATGGGTATGAAAGCCCAGGACACGGCGGAATTATTTTTTAACAATGTCAAAATTCCGCCAAGCCATATTCTCGGCAAACCCGGGCAGGGATTTTTCCACCTTATGGAGGGGCTTGCTGAAGAGCGTTTAATCAGCGCGGTTAGTTCCGCCGCCAATGCTCGGCGGGCATTTAATCTTACTCGGGATTTTGTCATGGAAAGAAAGGTTTTTGGCAAACCCCTGTCCCATATGCAAAACACCCAATTCAAAATGGCGGAAATGGATGCAGAAATTGAAATATTGCAAACATTTATCGATCATTCCGTAGCGGTTCACAATCAAGGTAAATTAACCGCCAACGGCGCTGCCAAGGCCAAATTGCAGGCAACAGAAATCGAGTGGAAAATGCTTGATCTGGGTGTGCAGCTGCACGGTGGCGCGGGCTACATGCAGGAATATCCCATCTGCACCATGTTCACCGATGCCAGAGTGAATCGCATTCTCGCCGGCAGTTCAGAAATCATGAAATTGATTATCAGCCGCGATATTTTTTCCGATAGTTACAGCAGCATTTTAGATTAATCCAAGAGGAGATAAGCAATGGAAATAAAAGGTAAAGTCGCAATTGTCACCGGTGGCGCTTCAGGTTTGGGTGAAGCCACCGTGCGCAGATATGTCGCCCAGGGCGCTAAAGTAGCCATTTTTGATATGAATGAAGAGCGTGGCCAGGCTATGGTAAAAGAGCTTGGCGACAGCGTTATTTATATCAAGGTGAATGTGGTCAGCGAAGAGGATGTTGCTGCAGCTATCGAAAAAACAGTCCAAACCTTTGGCGCTATTCATATTTGCAATAACTTTGCCGGCATTGCCGACCCCGCAAAAACGGTCAGTAAAGGCAAAGCCATGCCCCTGGCGCTATTCACCAAAGTGATCAATGTCAATCTGGTGGGAACCTTCAATGTGCTCCGTCTTGCCGCCGAGCAAATGGCAAAACAGGATCCCGTTACCGACGATGGCGGTCGCGGCGTGATTATCAATACCGCCTCCATTGCCGCCTACGAAGGCCAGATCGGCCAGATCGCCTACAGCGCCTCAAAGGGCGGTGTTGTCGGCATCACGCTTCCAGCGGCGCGGGATCTTGCCGCCTATGGCATTCGCGTCAATACCATTGTCCCCGGCTTGATTCATACACCGCTGTTTGACACTCTGCCGGAAGCCGCGTACAAGAGCCTCTGTGAAAGTCCACTTTATCCCCAGCGCTTGGGCAAACCTGAAGAAATTGCCCACCTGTCCCAATACATTGTCGAAAATGATTACACCAATGGTGAATGTATCAGAATGGATGCGGGCATTCGCATGCAGCCCCGTTGATTCCATAAATTCCAATGCGGCAAGGATAACCATTAAGCTGTAAACCAGCGTTTCATTGTCTGAACCGACCAATAAGCCGCTGAGCAGGAAGCTTTCCAGCGGCTTATTGCTTTATATCCCTTAGTTTTGGCAAACTGCGCAACAGGCTTCAGAAACAACGTTCATTGCTCTGATGGATAAGATGAAGCGAAAATTAAAGCCACACCATTGTCGGGAGTTTCATTCACATGAAAAACAGGATCGCCATTCGCGATGTCACTCCTGACGATCTTGCCCTGCTTTTACAGATTGAAAAAAAGTGCTTTACCACTGACAGGCTGAGTCGGCGGAGTTTTCGCCACTGGATTCAGGCAGATAATTGCGCCTTTATTGTCGCTGACCTGGATGGACAGATAGTCGGTTACAGCCTGATTATTTTTCTTCGTGGCACCACTCTTGCCAGACTGTATTCCATCGCCATTGATCCCGACTATCGCGGTTGCGGTATTGCTCGGGAGCTGATGCTGAAAGGGGAGGAGGTTACCGAGGAGTCAGGCAGGGTGTTTCTTCGCCTTGAAGTCAATGTGGATAACAAGGCGGCCATACAACTTTACGAAAGTATGGGCTATCAGCCTTTTGGTATTTACCGCAATTACTACGAAGACAACAACGATGCTCTGCGCATGCAAAAATGCATTCGCACCGTGCCACAAATTGCCCAAAATAGGTCTATTCCCTGGATTCAGCAGACAACGCCCTTCACCTGCGGCCCCGCAGCCTTGATCATGGCGATGCGGGCACTGTCAAAAAAATACCTGCCCAGCCAGCATGAAGAGTTGCAAATTTGGCGGGAAGCGACAACGATTTTTATGACCTCAGGCCACGGCGGTTGCCATCCTGTAGGCTTGGCTCTGGCGGCACATCGTCGCCACTATGGTGTAGAAGTGTGGCTTAACCAGAACACCACGCTTTTTGTCGACAGCGTTCGCGATGAAAACAAAAAACGGGTTATCGATCTTGTCCAC
>JBFXIU010000305.1:0-3986 GCA_050175615.1 Porticoccaceae bacterium
CGGTCACGCCAGCTTTCCCCAAGGCCGAACAGGCCGCCGGTACAGGCCGTCATACCCGCCTTTTGCACGCGCGCCACAGTATCGCTGCGCTGGCTCCATGTTTGCGTGGTGCAGATGCTTGGATAAAACTCGCGTGAAGTTTCAAGATTGTGGTGATACCGGTCAAGCCCGATGTCAGCCAACAGAGCCAGCTGGTCAGCATCAAGTCTGCCAAGCGATGCGCAGACACGTTTGCGCGCAGACTCCGGCAAAGATTGCAGCACGCCCGCCAGGCGCTCAAACTCTTCACCACTCAAAGCGCCGCCGCTGGTCACAATGCCTATGCGGGCAACAGGCTGTGCCGCCAGCGCCAGGATACGGGCGCGCAATTCCTTATCCGGAAGCAGGGGAAACACATCAATGGGAGTATGGTTGTGCCTGCTTTGCGAGCAAAACCTGCAATCCATGCCGCAGTTTCCGCTTCGTGCGTTGATAATGGCACAAAGCGTCACCTTGTTGCCGAATGTTGCTGTACGAAGATGTGAGGCGCTGGCAAAAAGTTGCTCATCTGAAAGCGATAAAAGCTCCAACGCCTCCGCAGGGGTATTCGCCGTGTAATTTGCAGTCATACCTTGATCCTGAAACCTGAAAAAAATGACCAGGAAGCTGCTACTCTTCCCCGCCTGCCGTTTCACAAAAAGCAAAGCATCCCGGTGCAGAAGCATCTGCGCCACGAGACGTCTGCACTGTTTTATGAAAATGGATTCGTAGCCTCTTCAAAAAAGCACCATTACAAATGGCAGGCATTCCTTTAAGCAGGTTAGGGCAATGTAAATTTACATTGCCCCGACGGCTGCATGAGCAGACGTTCGCTATGAAGCGTAAGCGCAGTATATCTGCGCGATCAAACGCCGTAGTGAGCGTGCCTTAAACTTTGAGAATGCATGCTCTCAAAGCTGCTCTGCTCTAGCTGTAAAAATGAACAATCACCCAATGCAGATCATGCCCGTTACTGTAAATGCCCGCGCCAATGACCGGCAATGCGGTTTTCATCCGCAGACCTTGCAGGTCACGGGTGGGCTTGCGTCCATAGCGCCTTGCGGGCGTCTGCTCACGCACATGACCTGGCGCTTCACAAAGCGCTTTAAAGTACAGTTGCGGCGCACAAATGAAAAAAAGCCCGCCTGCGCGGCGGGCCTGTACATTATTGGACTTTACGTCTTTTTTCCCACAGCTTCATGTCTTTCATTTTTTTGCGACGTTCGCGCTGAAGGGCCTTGCAGACCAGCGGAGCATCTTTCTTGAAGCCCCATTTTTCGCGGTATTCCGCAGTGCTCATGCTGTGGCCAGCGAGGTGACGTTTGGTCAGAATTTTGAAGCTTTTGCCACACTCAAGGCAGGTAACGGACTTTTCCTTGACAGACTTACGAGCCTCTTGAGCCATTTCAAGGCTGTCCATTTCAACCGGAGTTTCACCTTCGGCCACGGCGCGAATGCCAAGAGCCACCCTCTGAATGAAAGTAGCTATTTCTTCTTCGCTCATCACACGCACACCGGCCTGCGCCCTGGTGATTTCCAGAGCTTCTTTCAAATAGTCGTCCATAGTTACCCCTTATGGTCATCTTTATGATCCGCCAAACGCGCAACAGTGGGGGGCGCGTTTATATTCAAAACAGATCGAGTTGTTAAATCCACAGTCCCAATTGGCAGAACATACACAGGGCTTATTATTTCGTCAATGTAGTAATACGTAATAAAAAAATCATTTTACAAACATTAATGTAGGCATTTCGAATATGTTGGCCATTTTGGCGCAGTAAGGGCAAAAATTCCATACAACTTTGCGGCATTCAATGTGCAACGGCCTTCCAGAACACGAGTTTTGGAAGGCCGTTGCCAGAAGATTTCGAAACAAGGAGGACTGATTATTAATAATAAATCAGTTTACCTTAAAATTATCGGACTGTGATACAGTTCCCAAAAAGCGCTGATCCATGAACTGCCAGCGAACGTTTTTCAGGTAAGGATCGGCAAGTCCGTTCAAATTTTCGGGTATCCCTCCGACAACAAAGGTATTTCTGGCACGCTGCTCAAATGCCTTCAACTGATCGGTCTGTGCGATAGTCAGCACGTCAAGAAAAGCCATCTGCTCAGGAAGGGGTTCGCGGTATTCCAGTATAACCTTGTCGAGATTAAAGTTGAACCGGGAAGTAAAGCTGCGCACAAGCCAGCGCACCGGAGGCGTGTCAGGCTGCACTCCGGCCAGAAGCGAAAAAGGATCATGCGAACTGTCTACAATAAAAGTACTGGCTGAAAATTCGGTGTCCCCGATGACCTCGGTTGCGTGATCCACGCTGAAAGGCGGCGTGGAATCGCTATTCCAGTACCAGTGTTGCGGCAGTTCAGCCTGCGCCACAATTGCAAGCGGTGATTGCAGCGTGCCCTGACCGTAGGCGGCCAGCCATACAGACACGGGCAGTCCGCCCAGAGCGCTTGTCCAGGTGAGGTTGCACTGCCCCTGCCCGCCTGCAATCAAGGGCATGTCCTTGACCGTCAGGCTGATAGCCGGGCGCGCCGTTGACACATACACAGGCCCAACCAGCCCACGCTGCAGGGCCGCATTGCAACCGGCAAGAAGCGTCGCCAGAAGCGCCAACAGACAAACGTGACGCATTTTTTTCATATTTACCCCCGTTAACAACGGTATTTCCCGTCAGAGTTACATGGACCAGTGCGCGATAACAATATTTATTACGACACTATGCCATGAACGCAGACAAGGCAACGCATGCAGGTGGTCAAAAACCTTCTGCATGAGGCGTCAGCTCAAGTATACATCATAATGTTCTGGTATAATTTGTAAAGCTATAAATATCAGTTGCGGCGGGGCCTGCGCAAAATTTCTTATTGGCCGGAAGCGCCCTGCGGCGCAGCGGCGCCCTGAGGCGCAGAGGATCCCTGTGGCGCAGAGGCCGCGCCAGGCAGAAAATTCTGCAGGTCGCGTGAGACCTCAAAAGTTCGCAGTTCGCTGGCGGCTGCCTGGGCAAATGGCGATCCGGGATAGTTGCGCACGATGTCTTCCAGCAGGGCCTGCGCCCGCGCGGCATCGCCAAGCTTGCGGTAGAGTCGCGCCTCACGGAATCGCAGGCCGGGGTACTCCGGCGATTGCGGGGGCGCGTAGGCATTATAGCGCTCAACCCATTCCAGCGCCTCAGGAACACGGTTGGCCACTTCGCTGATGTCCATAAGCGCAGCCAGGGCATCCTTGATGCGCTGCGGGTCAGCCTTGTCCGAACGCTCATCCTGCAACTGGGTAAAAAGCTCAACAACCTTGCGGTTAAGCATGTAAGCGTTCTTGATGTCCTTTCGTTCCTCAGCGTCACGCGCCAAAAAGTACGTCGCGTAGGCGCGTTGATACAGCGGAATATCCTGCCGGTCCGCCAGTTGCGCCCACATGGCCAGCGCAGGGCCGGAAAGGTTGAGATTTTGGGCAGACAGGGCCATGGCGTAGTCAAGCTGGTTGCGCAACTGCTTGTTCATGGGCCAGGTGGAAACAAGTTTGCCAAGATCAAGCACTTTATCCCATGCGCCAGCTTTGAGATACCGATTGAAAAATTCCGTAAAAGCCGCTTCGCCGTAGTTGGGATCCATAGGGCTTTTCAAAAAATCCGCCAGCAGAGCCAGGGCGGCTGCCTCATCTCCGCGTTCAAGCAGACCTTGGGCCAAAACATAACGCATACGCGGATCAGGAGCGCCGTAACGCTCGCGCACAAGTGGAAAACCGTTCCAAAGTATAAGGATACGCCCGTAATTATTCTCGGCCAGGGAGTTGGCCAGTTCTTTCTGAAACGCTTCCCAGATGAGATCACGGGCTTCGGGGACATTGGCGTTGTCAGGATAGGCGTCTATAAAATCGGCGGCCTTGCCCATGGCTTCGGTATATTTTTTATCCCAAAACAGCCACATGGCCTCTTTGAGGCGGGCCAGGACAGCTTCTGGCGCGGTTT
>JBFXIU010000306.1:0-3986 GCA_050175615.1 Porticoccaceae bacterium
TAAAGACAATTCTTGTTCCCCTAGCCTGTTTTCGCGGATGCTGTTGAGAATATCTTTGAAACCATCATCTTTTTGGCGGAAAATTTTGCTGAGTTCAATACACGCGAAAGAGCTAGCGGCGAAAGATTTAGCATTGAAAAAATATGGCCCGCCGTAATTTACTTCAAAATAGTCAGCTAGGTCTTTTCCTGTGACTACGGGCGGTAGCTGGAATACGTCACCAAAAAAGACCATCTGAACCCCACCAAATGGCCTGTTGTCATGCCGGTTAAGGCGTAACGAAGAATCAATGGCGTCAAGCAAGTCAGCGCGGACCATCGAAATTTCGTCAATGATGACCATGCTCAATTTTTTGAAGAGCTCATGGCGCTGATGATCCGCCTTGATGTCTTTGTCGTTTGGCTCAAGCAGTCGTGTTGGGAAACGGAAAAAAGAATGAATGGTCGCTCCTGCAACGTTTAGCGCAGCAACGCCTGTAGGAGCTAGTACGACTATATTTTTCTTCGTCTTTTGGCGAAAATAGGTAAGCAAGGTAGACTTTCCGGTACCAGCCTTACCCGTAATGTAGATATTTCCATCGGAGTTTTCCAACAGTTCAAAAGCATCAGAAAACTCTTCTGTTAGAATGAAATTTTCGGGGAGGCTACTTTTGAGCAGTTGTCTTTTCGGGGTGGTCTCCGATAGAGTGCGTGCCCCATTGTCTACACGCTCAACGGGAAGCCCTTTTTCTGTCTCTACTCGAACAATAGGGTTTGCCTCTGCTTTGAAAGATAAAGATGTATTTTCGGATGCTTTTCTCGGTATTTTGACGCTGTTCGCCACAGCGTACCCCAGTAATAATTCAAGAAATGTCGCCAATGCCCAAGGGCCAAAAGCGAATGCCCAACAAAGGCTGATGGCAGCAATGACCGCAATGGCTATTCTAGTGTTTTTAATTATTGCACCGATGAAAAAGCCTGCTGCGCAAAAAATTATGAAATAAAATAGCATATTGCGTTCCTTTGACGAGCGATTGTGTGCGGTCAGACTTCTATCCTATCCAAGTGTATCATAAACCTTGCAGTATTTTGGTAAGCTCCATCCGTTAACGCTTTGTACCTATTGCTGCAGCCTATAAAGTCAGTTGGAATATATGGCATTAACTATTTCCAAAAATTGTGGGCATAATGTGGAGTAAATTATCGCCAGCATGGAAAAAACGTAATTCTTAACTACCCCTTCGCATTCCCCCCAACCTATCAGCCAACCGCGCCGTCCGCAAATGGGTATACCGTGACAGCATTTGCAGCGTCTTGTGGCCAGTTATAGCCTTGACCTCCATCACATCCAGATCGGTATTTTCAAAAAAACGACTGGTGGCCTCATGCCGTAAATCGTGGAAGCGGATGTCTTCCAGTTTCGCCTTGGCGCGGACTTTCTTCATGGTGTCCGTTATCTGGTCAGAAGCCAGGCCGAATACCCTCTCCTCCCCCTCGGTGCGCGGAAGATTTGTCAAAATATCCACGGCAGCGGCGGATAGCGGTACGGTACGCGCTTCGGAATTCTTTGTTTCCGGCAGGTAAACGTAGCGGTTTTTCACATTGACGTTTTTCCAGCGTAGGCTGGCTATTTCTTCCCGGCGCATGGCGGTTTCCAAGGCGAACAGGATAACAGCCTGAAAAGCGGGGCTGGCGGCTTCCAAGAGCTTTTTTTCCTCTCCCTCTTCCAGCCGCCTGTCCCGTCCTTTGGCTGGTTTTGGCTTGGCCGCCAGTTCCACCGGGTTTTGTAGGCTTTCCATGCCCCAATCCGAGCGGGCGTAGTTGAACAGCTTGGATAACAAAGCAAAATCCAGGCGCACAGTGTTGCCGCTCACGCCTTCGGCCTCGCGCTCACGGCGAAAGTCGGCAATATCTTTGGACCTAATCGTGGCCATGATGCGATGCGCTATCGGACGGCGCTGCAAGGCTCTGGCCCGATCAGCTTCGCGCTTTCCATGCTTCAGGCGCGGCGTGTATTCTTCGATATAGCGGTCAAGGCACTCGCTCAGGGTATATTGCTCGGCTTCGGCCCTGGAAATGAATATTCCCCTGTCCATCTCGCTTTCCATCTGCCGCGCCCAAGCTTCGGCATCCGCCTTTGTTTCAAAAGTCTTGCTCGTATCGGGATAACCCCGGCGGCGGATACGCGCTTTCCATTGCAGTGGACCTCGGTTTGTGATGGTAGCCATATATGCTCCTTCTTGCTTGGCCCAAGTGTCCCAAAATTGGCCCAAAAAGTCAAATTCCCTGATTCGCCACTTATGCGAATCAGGGAATTTCCTTGCTATTCTTGGTACCCGGAGCGGGACTTGAACCCGCACAGCCTCACGGCCCAGGGATTTTAAGTCCCTTGTGTCTACCATTCCACCATCCGGGCAGATGTGATCCTGCAAGCGGCTGCCTGAAAGGCAGCTAATCTTTTCTTAGGGCAGGGCACTGTCGGCCCTGGATTCCGCTATCTGGCGGCTCCGCCTGTTTCCCAGGTTTTAAGCCCCTGCGGCGGCTCGAAGGGAACGGAGCGTTCCTCTTCCTGCCATTGTCCCGTGCGCAGCCAGTATATATGCAGGGAATTGAAGTCCTTGTCCAGACACAACAACCGTCCCCGCACCCCTTCCGGCAGAAGGGTCGCTGTTTCGAAGGCGATTTTGCGGTATACGTAAAGCTTGTGCGCTTCAAAAACACACTGAAACATGAGCGCGTCGCCCTGCGGCGTGAAGTCCAGGTGGCTGGCGCCCGCCCGCAGCAGCAGGTTCGTCATTGCGGCAGTAAGAGCTTCTTCCAGTTCCAGCAGATCCTCATAGGTGAGGTCATCGTCATAGCTGAAGTGGCCAAAAAGTTCGCTGCGGTTTTTGTCCATTTCTTGCCTATACGGCAAAGGGCTTTCTTAGGCAATGCGCGGGAATACTATCGCTGCCGGCAAGGAGAATACCGATCTCATTGCTCGGTATTCCGCATGGTTCCGTTCTGGTCTTGCGCCTAAAAAATGAGTAGACTGCAAAGGCATGCCCTGTGCGGCATGTCGTAGCTGCCCCTGGCCGCGCGGCAGTCACGGGCTGTTCGTGCCCGCTCGCGTGCCGCCCCTGCCTGCCATGCCTGGCGGGAATTTTTGTCGGTCGGTTTGCAACCTGCCCATGCCAGTCTGGAGGACATATGCGCCTGATGGATCAAATAACCCTGTATTTCTGCCGCCTTGGCGTGGCAGGTCTGGACCCCAAGGCCCCCGGAACCTGGGGCACGGCCGTGGCCTGCCTGCTGGCCCCGTACATTTTTTTGCCCCTGAATTTCTGGCTGCGGCTGGCCGTGCTGGTCGTGCTGTTCTTTCTTGGGGCCGTGGCGGCGACCAGGGCGGAAAAGTTGCTGGGGCGCAAAGACCCCGGCGAGGTGGTCATTGACGAACTGGTGGGCGTATGGCTGGTATTGCTGCCTTTTCCCCATCCCAGCTTTTTTCTGGTGCTGGCGGCCTTTGTGCTTTTTCGCATCTTTGACATCGCCAAGCCCTGGCCTGTCAAGGCTTCGGAGGACTGGCTGCCCGCAGGCTACGGCGTCATGATAGACGACGTGGTCGCCGGATTGTGGGCCTTGCTGTGTCTGAGCGTGCTGGCCTGGATGGGGCTTTCGTAAAGCAAAGGCAGCCGACTGGCTGCGAAAGGGAAGAGGGGGCGCGGCCACGGGCGGTTCAGCCACGTCAGGTGGCGGTAGAAAAGCCGCCGCGCCCGCTGCTACTTCATGCGGTAGGTGATGCGTCCGCGTGTGAGGTCGTAGGGCGAAAGCTCGACCTTAACGCGGTCGCCGGGAAGGATGCGGATGTAGAATTTGCGCATTTTGCCGGAAATATGGGCCAGCACTTCGTGGCCGTTTTCCAGCTCCACGCGGAACATGGCATTGGGCAGGGCTTCCTGCACCACGCCGTCAACTTCTATGGAACCTTCTTTAGCCATGTGATCTCCGTAAAAAATGTTTGGGATAAAC
>JBFXIU010000307.1:0-3983 GCA_050175615.1 Porticoccaceae bacterium
GGCTGGCGCCAGTGCTGCTATTCACAGGTTTTTCCCCTTGTGGCTATGCCAGCGATATTAAAGAGATCGTCGTTTCTGCCCAGAAACGCCTTCAACCCGAACAGGAAATTCCTGTCTCCCTGTCGGTTCTTTCCAGTGAGGATTTGACTCGGCGAAGTATTAGCACGGTCTTTGATTTGCAATACAGTGTTCCCGCGCTCGCAGTCAGGCAAAACCAGAGCGCCACCACCGCCAATTTCTCCATTCGTGGCATCGGCACTGCGGGATCCAATTTTGGTCTTGAGTCCAGCGTTGGTCTTTATGTCGATGGCGTATACCGTGCCCGCCAAAATGCCATGATTAACGAACTGGTGGATATGGAGCGCGTGGAAGTTCTCCGCGGCCCCCAGGGAACCTTGTTTGGCCGCAATACGCCCTCAGGTGCCGTGCTGTTAAATACAGTGGCTCCGAGTCATCATTTTGGTGGTTATTTGGATCTGGGAGCTGGTAATCTGGATCTTTTTACCCTCAGCGGCGCGGTCGGCGGCTCTCTTGTCGACGATTTTTTGGCCGTCAGGTTCACAGGTTTTACTGCCCGGCGCGATGGTTATATGGACGATATTGCCCTCGGCGATAATGTCATCAACGATAGGGACAGGGCGGGTGGCCGGTTTCAGTTTCTGGTTACGCCCAATGATGATATGTCGCTGCGCTTGATTGCAGACTATTCCCGTATTGATGAAGCCTGTTGCGGGGCAGTAACCGTCAAAAATAATTATCTGGTGTATTCCAGGAATAATCTGAGGGGCGGATTTTCCCCCAGTCCAAGCCCTGGTACAGATACTGTGTTGTCGTTGCCGTCGTCTGCACTCGTACCCGGTACGCCAATCCCGGGGTTTGGCGCCCAGGTTATTGATCAGAATCAGATCTTTGATGATGTGGTGTCCTTTACCCATTTGCCGGAATCTGGCAACCGTGATACTGGACTGTCCGCCGAATTCAACTGGAACCTGGCGGGAGGTGAGTTTACGTCGATTAGCGCTTTTCGCCGCTTTGAGTCCAGCGACTACGTGGATGGCGATTTTTCTTCATCGGCTATCGTTTCGCGCAGAGAAGACGCCGAGCAGGAAGCCTTCTCCCAGGAATTGCGTTTTAATTTCAGTAGCCGACAGGTTGACGCCATTATTGGCGGTTATTATTTTCAGCAAAACCTCGACACTCAAAGCCATACATTGATAGGTGAAGATGCCAATAACTTTGTCTCTCTGGCGGTCTTTTCCGACGCGGCGGCTCTGGCTGAACAGGCCGGGTTGGCTGTTGAGGGCGGTGATGTTGTCAACGCCGCACTGTTGCAACGTTCGGCACAGCAAGCGGTGCTGACAGCAACCGCTATCTACGCCGGTCTTGAAAATGTGCCTTTGAGTAGCGACCATCCCCTGTTTTCGCTTCAGCAGGCCGGATATCGGGGACATGCCTTTCCAGCTGGGGCAGGCAGCTTTAACCAGATGGCTCAGGATCACCAGGCCTGGGCTATTTTCGGCCAGCTCGATTACCATATTGCCAGTAAACTGACGTTGACCACCGGGGTGCGCTATACCGTTGAAGACAAGCATATCGACGGTTTCTTTACCGAGCCAGGGGCATCCTGGGGCAAATTGCTCGCTCTGGACACACTGACCATTGTTAACGCCAGGCCCGATGTTCATGAAAATCTTGATGATGAGCGCCTTACCGGCACCATCAAACTCTCCTGGCTGCCGTCGCGGGATTTGCTGCTTTTTATTTCCTACGCCACGGGTTATAAGTCTGGCGGCACCAATACGGATCGTATCAATCCCGCTCTCAGCACGGTTTTTGGCGCTGAAAGTGCAACCACTTTTGAAGCAGGGTTCAAGGCGGACTTTCCCAATCAAAATCTACGTATCAATCTGGCGCTTCATCACAGCAGGGTAAAAGATCATCAGACCAATTCGTTTCAGGGGACGGGCTTTAATCTCGCCAATGCTGGCAAATTGGTGACCAAAGGTGGTGAGCTGGAGCTGTGGTGGCATCCTTTTGACAGCCTTTCCCTGTCGGGCGCCTATATCTATAGTCGTGGTGAATTTGAAGGCTTTGATAGCGCCAACTGCTGGATCAGTTTCTCCTGGCTAACCGGTGTCGATGATCCCGGCAGAAGCGTTCCTTTGGCGCGGTTTTGCGACCGTTCCGGAGGTGCGCTCGACAATAATCCGCAAAACAACCTTATTCTTGTGGTTACCCAGGTATTTCCCTTGAATAATGGCGGCGAAATTTATGTTCGCGGCGACTATAACTACCGGGATGCCATGTTTATGGATACAAATCTCGACCCCTACAAGCGTCAATCAGGGTACGCTATTGTCAACGCCAGAGCCGGGTTGCGTTTATCGCAACAGCAAGTTGAAATTGCGCTTTGGTCGCGGAATTTACTGAATGAAGACTATCTCTATGTTTACTACGACGTTCCCTTGCAGCCTGGCAAATTAAATGCCTATCCCAGTGAACCCAGAACCTATGGCCTCGAAGTGATTAAACGCTTTTAGGCCATTAAACTGGCGGAAATGCGCGAATTTCCCTGTATTTCCAATGCTTGCATTGGCTCTCGACCAATGGCGACACACCTGAACGCCGGGGTAATATTGCGACATTTCCGCGCTAACGTTTAGGACTCTGAAGCACCTCTGCCACGGAAACGTCTATTGCTATTTGAAGTGTTTCCCGGATTGCGTTTTTGCTGGGAACTTCCAGGATTTCCTGAGGATCTGGAACGGTTACCGGAACGGTTGCGGCTGTTGTTACTGCCAGGGGTTTTGGGTGCGTACTGGGGAAGGGGCTTGGAAAGTTCAAATCCGGGAATTTCTGTTCTCGGAATGGCCTTGCCAATCAAGCGCTCAATGGCGCGCAGCATATCCACTTCTTCATCGCAAACCAGTGAAAAGGCTTCACCCTCGGCGCCGGCACGGCCGGTGCGACCAATTCTGTGAACATAGTCTTCGGGCACCTGGGGCAGATCAAAATTGATCACATGGGGCAGCTGGCTGATGTCAATGCCCCTGGCGGCAATATCGGTGGCGACAAGGATTTGAAGCTTACCCGCCTTGAACTCCGCCAACACTTTGGTGCGGTGGTTTTGACTTTTGTTACCGTGAATGGCGCCGGCAGCAATGGCATTTTTTCCGAGAAATTCCACCAATTTATTGGCGCCGTGCTTGGTGCGACTGAACACCAGCGCCTGGTAAAGGCTTTTTTCTTTGATCAGATGGCAGAGCAGGGCGGGTTTATTGCCTTTGTCTACGGGGATAATGGTCTGGGCAACAGACTCGGCAGCGGTATTTCTCGGCGTGACACTGATTTCTGCGGGGTTGTGAATAAAGCCCCGCGCGAGCTGGCGAATTTCATCGGAAAATGTCGCAGAAAACAGCAGGTTTTGGCGCTGTTTTGGCAGTAGCGGCAAAATGCGGCGAATATCGCGAATAAAGCCCATGTCGAGCATGCGATCGGCTTCGTCGAGAACAAAAATTTCCACTTCGTCGAGGCGAACAATTCTCTGCTGGTGAAGGTCGAGTAAACGTCCTGGTGTGGCGACAAGAATGTCCACCCCTTTTCTTAAAATCTTGATCTGGGGGTTAATGCTGACACCGCCAAACACCACAGTGGATGTCAATTTCAGGTATTTGCCATAGGTGAGCACAGATTCGTGAACCTGGGCGGCGAGTTCTCTGGTGGGGGTCAGTACCAAAACTCTTGGATTTGGGCTGGTTTTGGCTTTGGGGCGATTGTTGAGCAGCTGGAGCATGGGCAGGGTAAAACCTGCGGTTTTGCCGGTGCCTGTCTGTGCTGCAGCCATCAGATCGCCACCTTTGAGAATAACGGGTATGCCCTGTTCTTGAATGGCGGATGGTGTGGTGTAGCCTTTTTCTTCGACAGCACGCAGCAGTGCCGACTCAAGGCCGAGGTCATTAAATGTCATAGATTTTTCCGTGATC
>JBFXIU010000308.1:0-3978 GCA_050175615.1 Porticoccaceae bacterium
ATGGTGGCAAGGTAGGTATAACCAATCAAAGTAGTTACGTTAACGAAACTGACACTTGCAAGGTTAGCTTCGAGGGCAGTAATAATGTCAACGTTGATACTAGTAATTATTATTCGCCAACGGGCAATAACCAACCAGATGGCACTTGCGACCTTACACCAACTAATCAAACCCTAGGAAAGCTAACATTGCCTGCTTTTCCGACAGACTCAATGGCTGTTAATATTGAATTTTCAAATAGTGAGTATGTAATCAAGGTTGCAGGAAATCAATATAACAGAAAAGACGGCCCATACCGTTGGTGCGGCCCTTCAGATCCCGGCAACAAATGTGCTAATGGTGATAGCAACCCGAATACATACACACAGGCTGATGGTGCGACATTCCCCACTGCTGCTGGTGATCCATTGGTTATATCCAACTCCAGTCAGCATGTTTACGGTGATATAACAGCTGTCAATTCCCCTGTTTACTTTAAGTACGATGGCTCGGACCCCTATGTTATTAATACGCTTTCATCCACTAATCAGTCAGTTTTGACCTTTGAGCCGGGAACCTATTATATAAAAACATTTAATTTTTATGATAATGGTGTCATTAATGTGGCGGGTTCGGGTGATGGCACAGGTAAGGTTAAGTTATACATTCTCAATGACTCTTCGACGACCTTCACGGGCAATCAAAGCTGTATTAATGTTGTTGGTGCAACCACTAAAGATCAATGCACTGCTTATAGATCAGATTTAGGGAGTGGGTCTTTTGCTAATCAAGATGCCAGTAAGCTACAGTTGTACTTCTACAATGGCAATGTAAATTTCGGAGACTCGGTATCGGTTTCTGCCTCCATATACGTCGATAAGGGTGATTTAACATTCACGGGCAATAGCGCTACTTCATTTAATGGTGAGGCATTGGCGCAAAATATTCATACCAGCAATATGCCGAGCTATATGCATTATCAAGATACCGGTGTGTTCGCTCAACTGTACAATGCTCAAGGCGCATTATTTGCCTTTAGTGGCGAATACAGCAAAGCCCCCGCTGCCGTGCCGAAAGTAAGCCAAACGGGTGATTTAGCGTTTATTCCTTCCCAAATTGAGCCGGATGGAACCAATACTGCTTATGGGGGGTATCTCAAAGCGTTTGCTTTAAACGCTGACGGCACTACCAGCGCCAGTGCAGCCTGGGATGCCAATACGGATATGACGGTGGTTAAGCGCCCGTTACAGTTGTACTCAAACACCAGCGCAAATGCAAAAGCATTGATGTCTAGTTTGGCTGTGTCGGATACCGCAGCGTTTGGAGGACTTCTTGTCGCCCCCGTTTCTGTCTTGAATTCAATCAATGGTGCTTCGGGCACATTGGGGAGCAGTCAATGGGCGACGGTTATGGGCTTGCCGAACGAAGCGCAACCACTAATTTACAAAAATTCGGTTTTATTCACCACCAGCGACGGTTATTTGTATTCGGTTGATCGCCAGACGGGCGATTTCAATTGGGGCTGGATGCCGCGCCCCTTGTTGCCGGGCCTGCAAGATTACGCAGCGTTTCTGAAAAGTGACCCCATGAACGGGCAACTCAGCGCGACCGTGACCAGTGGCAAGCTGGAAGACAATACGGCTGATGACACGACCAACCCGAAAGGAGGTTTGGTATTTGGCACGGCTAAAGGCGGTGCGATTCATTACGGCCTCAATATCAACGCCGATGGCAGTTTGGGTAATGTTGCCTGGATGGATCAACGAGACGCAAGCAACGCCACTGCCAGCGGTTACAGCGATTTAACCGCTACCTCGCCCAATGCCGCTGCACCTACGGTGTTTGATAACGGCACCCAAGTGCTTTATGTGGTGAATAACTCTTTAGTCATTCGCCCCAGTACGAGCGGCAACGCGAGTTATAACGCCCAACCGAATCTTGGTGGAAATGTGATTACTTCAACGCCTTTTATTTCATCTGCCGGTGATTTGTATGTAGGCGATAATAAAGGCTTTATTTGGGTGGCGAGCGCCATTGCATCTGGCAGCAACCCAAGCTTTACCAAGCTTTCTACCGACAGTATCAATGGAACCACCACTGGCTCATCAAATGATGCAGTTCGGTACTTAGGCATTGTTCCTATGCCGGATGCCACTTACTTATTCGCACAATCGGATACCCGCTTGACGGTATTCAAGGAAATATCTGGCAGCACAGACTGGAAAAAAGCATGGACAAGCACGGTTGGGGCTTCCACTTTGTGGGATGACAGCGGTAATGTGGTCGCAGCAACCAGCACTACCGATAAAACCAAATATATCCAAACCCTGCCGACAGGTGCGCAAATTACAGCTGCATCGAATGTGACGGGTGGCGTGATATTTTTGCCGGTTTCCACCGAAAACGCTGCGACCTGCCAAACACAAGGGTCACTTTACGCGTTTAATATCGAAAACGGATTTTTCCCACCGAACAGCCTTTACAGTGCCTATTACTTCGGCAGTCAGCTCACAGATAATATTACCTTGGGTACAGGCATCGCATTGGCGCCACAAGTTTCTGTATTAAACGGCGGGTTGTATGTGGAAGGACAAAGTCAGCAAAACGCAGCCGATGCCAATGGCAACGTCGCCGGTGGGCTGGATAATCCCATCGAATTAAAAGGTGGTGCCGCATTGATAGGCAAAGGTGATTGGCGTGAACTGATCGGGCAATAAACGTGAGCCAATAAAAAATGGGGAAATCATGAGAAAAATATCACTAACCAAGGGGTTTACGCTCATCGAATTGATGATTGTCCTCGTGATTGTCGCAATCCTTGCGGCCATCGCCTACCCAAGTTATGTGCAATACGTGACCAAGAGCAAACGCACCCAGGCAGAATCGTGCCTAATGGAACTAAGCCAATACATGGGTCGGTTATATGCCAGCAACTCGAGTTATTTGGTGGGTGGGGCGGCACCCACATTACCGAGCTTGACGTGTCAAAGCACGTTGACAGGTGACTATACTATCGGGTTTGCACCTGCCGCTTCTGGCACCACCCCCAACCCGTCGGCAACGACATTCACCCTGCAAGCCGTGCCGCAGGGCGTGCAGCTAACTCGAGATACTCAATGCGGTACGCTGGGTATAGACCAAGCTGGAGCCCGAACTGAAACCGGCTCCGGCACAGTGGTTGATTGTTGGTAGGAAATCCACCATAAATGATCCAATTCGTTCAATGGGTGGGTTGATTTTCAGGTGTTGCCCGCTCTACTCCAACTGACGGTCCTAATTAACAGTTCTGACTGATGGTTCTGGCCGATAGCGCTGGGCGACAGCGACGGGTGATTTTTTATGTGAGGGAAGCTCGAAAAGCCCGTCATTCCCGCTTAGGCGGGAACCCAGCCCCTTCATTCTTCTGCGTTCCCGCCCAAGCGGGAACGACGAACCGCGGGTATTTCTAGGTTCCCGTGATTGGTTATTTGCGTTAGGATAAAGCCCACTCCCTTGAAGATGGCGATGGAGGGCAACAGATGCCGAATCACTTCACTGAACCGGGCTTCACTCCGCCGGATTCTGTTCTCGGATTTACGGCAATCGAATTGATGATGACGCTCATCATCGCCATGATACTTCTGGCCATTGCCATCCCGTCTTTCTCGCGCATGAAAGCGCAAAATCACCTCGCGACAACTGCCAATGACTTTGTTTCTGCGTTTGCATTGGCGCGGGAGTCTGCAGTTGCCAAGGGCAGGTCGGTCACGTTGTGCGCGGGTGATCAATCGGGTTGTTTTGATACTGTGGATTGGTCCAACGGCTGGCTCGTCTTCGTGGATGCGGATAAAAGCGGCACGCTGGACGCCGATGAACAGATTCTTTTTACCGGCATTGCGCGTCGGGACGATGTGGTTGTTCAGGGTAATACCCCGGTTGAAAAGCCCGTTATCTTTTCTCCACTTGGTTTTGCATCCCAGCCCGGCGGCGCGTTTACGGCGGGAACATTGCGGGTGTGTG
>JBFXIU010000309.1:0-3971 GCA_050175615.1 Porticoccaceae bacterium
AGATGATGCAGCTTGCCATGAGCGCCCAAGAGCAGGTGGTGGTGCAAACGCCGTACGCCACCACAAATCCTCAGATGTTGGACTGGCTTGACGATGTTGGCCAGCATGTTCCGGTTACACTGGTTACCAACTCCATGGCAAGCTCCCAGAATTACCCGGCTTTTTCTAACTATGCTTACAGCCGGAATAAGTTCATGGAGGCAGGCACTTCGCTTTACGAGTACCAGAGCAGTCACTCTATTCACGGTAAAACTATGCTGGTGGATGACCGAATGTCGATTGTGGGCTCCTTGAACATGGACGACCGGAGCCTCTATCTGGATACTGAAATCATGCTCGCCATCGACAGTGTGGAGTTTAGTGCCATCCTCACTGATGCCATTCAGGATATCCAACAGCAGTGCCTTATGGTAGATGTTGAAACCAACCGTTATCATCCGGACCCAACAGTAACCGAGTTATCTGTTGGAATCGGAAAAAGGCTGATGATGTTCTTGTTTTCTCTGCTTTCAAGGGTATTCCGCTGTTGGATATGAACGAATCGACAGGTAACACTGATAGAAGGAGTGTTCCCCATTGAGCAAAAAGGCAAAAGGGCAGGAAAGGCCCTTTCTGCGTGTCGAAACAGATTTTCAATATGGTTTAAGCGATGCGGACGTTGCGCTCCGGCTGGAGTGTGGCGCCGGCAATTCGTTACCACATGGCTGAGCACGGTACGGCTGGTGTCCAGTGCGCGCTCGCTTTCCGTTCCGGTGGGCAGCAGGCGGGTGTCGTTGTCACCGTCGCTCAGGTACACGCCGGTGTTTTGGGCGGTGTTGCCGGTGTCCAGAATATCCTGCAGGCCAAAGGCGGCCGCGGGCACCTCGGTGATGCTGCGCATCATCGTGTCGCCCTCCAGCCACAGGTGGTAGCGGTGGTTCAGCACCTGGCCTGTTTGCCGGCTGTAGTTGAACAGGATGCTCAGGCCAGCCGCATCGCACGTGGCCTGCCCCTGCATGCACACGGTGCTCGTTCCGGTGGCATCGTCCTGGCACGCCAGAGCAAAAAGCCCGTTGTTTTGCGCATGGATCAGGTAGGTTTGCAGCTCGGCGGCGGTGGGCATGGGAATGCCCTGCCAGCCGGGGCTCTCGGGGTCGAAATTGGCGGGGATGCCCAGGGTGATGACCCCGTTGTCCACCACCAGGTCCCTCCATTCGGTGGCAAAGTCGTCATCGCCCGATTTCACCAGCACCTGTCCCATCACACCGGCAGAGGGCAAGCCGGCCGCCGCAGCGGCCTTTTCCGCCAGTGCATCGGCGTGTGTCTTCAGCAGCTGGTCCAGAATGGTGGCGTTGTCGTTCAGCAGGCCAATGTCTGCCTTGTCGTCATAGCCAGGCAGGTTCAGCTCGTAATTCAGTGTTTTTTCCATATGTGTTTACTCCTGTGGGCAGCGTTGCGCCACCAAAGTCCCGCGGGGGGCGGCCGGGGTGTCCAATCAGCCGTTCAACAGGCCCGCCGCTACCAGCAGGCGTTTCATGTCCTCCACCTGCTGCTCCAGGTAGGTGCGCTGTGCCAGCCGGATGATGATGCGTTCTTCCCACTGCGGCAGGCCGGTGGTGGGTTCCATCTCCATCTCCACGGTCTCCACGGCCAGCTGGGTCTTAATCACAAAGCCGTTGAACACCTGGCTCACGGCGCCGCCGGTGCCGGTGGGGTTGGTCAACAGGATGGTCTCCAGGGCGTCGGGCGTGCTCAAAAGGGTGTTCAGCGCGCTCAGGTCGGCTTCGTCTGCCGGCAGCTGGATGACAAGGGTCTGGCGCATGGTGCCGTCCACATAGCCGTTGCCGATCTCCACACCTCTGGCGGTGTAGTCGTTCCCGTTCAAGTTGATGGTCATTGTTGTTTCCTCCCAAATCTATTTTTTTGTTAAAGCGAAAGCCACATTCTGGTAACAGACACGGCAAACGCGGGCGAGTTGGCCGGGTTGAAGAATTTCATAAAGAGATACTGGCTATTGGTGTAGCTGGCAATGTTTAACTGGACGGTCTTCAATGTTGTGGAGGCTGAAAGCGAGAGGTTGGGGCTTGGCGCGTCGCTGTCGTACGACAGCATGAACCGCCTGCAAACCGTGAACCGCGGAGAGCAAACCAATGCGCTGGCCACCTAAGCCCGTGGCGGGCCGGTGTTCCATCATCGCGCGGATGTCATCGCGGAAAAACCGCCATTGGTCGCCCACTTTGCGCCCGGGTATCTGCCCCTTGGCGGCCAGGGTGGTCACCGTTCGGGCCGAGATGCCCAGGTACACCGCCACGTGGGCGGGCGAGATCACCTCGGGCATCTGGCGGTAGTCAAAGTACGCCGGCGGGATCTTGCGTCGTCCCATCGTGGGCACCTCCCTCGCCTGCATGCACGGTTTCGTTTTGGGCAATCAGCTCTTCCGCCGCCTGCCACAGCCGCTCTTTCGCGCCGCTGGGCTCGCGCCGCCCGTTCAGCACGGCGCTGAGGTATTTGGGGTGGCAGCCCACCTTTCGCGCCAGCTGGATGGCCGTGATGCCGTGTATGTGCATTTTGCCAACGAGCTCTCCTGTCCACTGTGCAGGCATACAAAAGTCATCTCCTTGCCTGGGAATTGTTGAACATGGTAATCATCTGTGGTATAATCAATCGAATTGGGCCGTCGTAAAAAACCGAAATGATTACGGAATTCATCAACTGAGGCCATTATAGGCGAAAATGGTAAGCAAATCAAGTCAAAAAGATGAATTTGGTAATCTTTGTGAGAACGGCCAAGGATTGCGGGGAATATTTGTGTTTTATGACCGTTTTGAACAACTGTGCAAGGCCCGCGGCGTGAGCCCCAACAAGGCCTGCCTTGAGATGGGCTTCAGCCGTTCGCTGGCGGCCAAGTGGAAAAACATGCAGGCCACGCCCCACGGCGCCACCCTGCAAACAATAGCGGCCTACTTCGGCGTGCCGGTGGACGCACTGCTGGCGCCGGGCGCCGGGGATGAAAAAAGCCTTCCACACACGGTGGAAGGCAATGCGGCAGCGCAGGAGATCATTGCGCGGTTTGCTCGGTTGACGCCGGAGAATCAGGACAAGGTGTTTGAGTACGCTCTGCTTCTTTTAAAAAGTCAAGGATCTGAAGAAGCATAGGGCTGTCTTCAGGTAAACTTTGAATGAGCTGCGCGAAAAGGGCGACCTTGTCCACTCGAACCGCCTCCTGACTGGTTGCATGCTTATAGGCATTAGCGTAGCACAAGCTTATTACGCTGCATAGCTGACAAAACAGCCAATAGAAGCGCCAAAAGATTGGTGGAATTGCAGCGCATCTATATATCAGTTTTTTGGCGCATCAGCAGCACGAGATGTAGTGGTGTTTGTGCAGAAATAGTCGAATCCCGTCGGTTTTTACAAAATTGTGAACGAAATTTCTATTTTGACGAATGGTGTCGAACGGTGTCGAAAAAGACTTTGGAACGTGCGGAAATTGCCTGCTGAAGTGGTGAAAGGGGGCGCCAAAGTGAAAAAGCGAAAGGACGGGCGCTATGCCTCCAACATCTATATAGGCCTGGAAGATGGCCGGCGCAAGTACCACACGGTCTATGCAAAAACACAGGCGGAACTGAAGCAAAAGGTGGCCGAGCTGAAACTGAAGCTGGGCAAGAATGGCAACAAAAAAAGGCGTTTCACCTTTTTAGGTAAAACGCCCCGGCAAGCCCGGCTATACCCCCTCAAAAGGCTTTTGAAGGGGTGGCCGGCGGTATTCTATTTTTTGTCCCTAATGTAACATGCCCCCTTTGCCAACTTTTATTTTGCGGCTTTTTTTCATCTGGAAAAGGATAAAAAGCAAAGCCGAAAACCCTCATAAACCCTTGTGTATTGCGGGTTTATCCGATTTGTCCCTATTATACCGTAAGGGCACCCCTGCACCACGTTGGGTTTTCAGCATAAAACCGCGTAAGTAAAGGGTTTTCCTGCGCTTTCACGAT
>JBFXIU010000310.1:0-3966 GCA_050175615.1 Porticoccaceae bacterium
TAAGAGGCAAATTCTACATGATAGAGCGAGCCGGTAACCATAGTGCCGATCCTATCAAAATAATGAAGGGTTGTTTTCGCCGATGTAGAGTTTATTGTGGTTCGTTGCTGTAGGCTCGATAACCAATGGCTGAGACTAATTTTGTTGTTGAGCGACCAGCTATGCCTTAAATCTGTTCTTTTCTGCTTTCCAGTAGTGAAATAAATGCGCGGCCTGCGTTGGACAGGGTTTTTTCATTATGCTGAATATAGCCGAGTTGGCGCGATAGCCGCAGTTTGCCACAGGTTAAAATTTGTAGGCTGTCGTCTTTCATGATGCTGGGAAGAATGCTCCAGCCGAGTCCCACCGACACCAGCATCTTGATGGTTTCAAGATAGTTTGTGGCCATGGTGGCGTTGAGATTGAAATTGCCATTGTCAAACAGCTTTTTGATCATGCGCCCGGTATAGGTCTCCATTCCCGGTAAAATTGCCGGAAATTTGCTCAGTGCCTCTATGTTGACAGGATTTTTCTGGGCAAGAGGATGTTCTGTGGAAACCATAAGTTCCAGAGGATCTTCCCATATTTTATGGCTGAGTATGCGCGGGTGAGGTTCCGGCGCCAGGGTGATTACGGCAACTTCAAATCTGCCGTGAAGTACTGCGTCATAGGCGACTTCAGAATCCATAAATTCAACTTCAAGGCTGACCTCAGGGTTGCTTCCGGCAAATTCTTTGAGGATGGGTGGCAGGCGGTGCAAACCGATGTGGTGGCTGATAGCGATTCGCAGACTGCCGGAGATATGGCCGGAGAGATCCCTGATAGCCTGGCGGGTTTCGCGAAGTTCGGCGAGAATTTTCGTCGCTCTGGGGAGAAGTTCCTGCCCAGCCTGGGTTAGATAAATTGTTCTCGAGATTCGGTCAAAAAGACGGCAGCCCAGAATGTCTTCCAGTTGGGCGATACGCTTGCTTACCGCTGGTTGGGTGATATGCACCCGGTCGGCGGCAATCGAAAACGAGCCAGACTCGGCCACGGCGACAAAGGCTTCCAGTAACTGTGTATCCATCGTCAAATACTAATCTATTCTAATATGGAATTAAACCTATAAAAAATATGAATTTGTTTTATCGAAACGCTGGCGTTATGCTTTCGTAAAATCAGCAAAGAGGATACATCAATGTCAGGTTCAACCCTCTACGATAAATTGTGGGACGCTCATCTGGTGGAAGTCCGTGAAGATGGCACGGCACTTCTTTATATTGATCGTCATATTATTCACGAGGTGACGTCTCCCCAGGCCTTTGAAGGACTCCGTCTCGCCGGGCGCAAGCCCTGGCGCAGTGACACCAATGTGGCGACGCCGGATCACAACGTGCCCACGGATTATGAGGAGCGCAAAGGCGGTATTGATACTATTGTCGACGATGTGTCCCGCATCCAGGTACAAACCCTGGACGATAACTGCGCCGAGTTTGGCATCAAAGAATTCAAGATCAACGATCACGGCCAGGGCATTGTTCACGTTATGGGGCCTGAGCAGGGCTTCACTTTGCCCGGTGCAACAGTGGTTTGTGGCGATTCCCACACCGCCACCCACGGCGCTCTTGGCTGCCTTGCTCATGGTATTGGCACCTCCGAAGTTGAGCATGTTTTGGCGACCCAGTGTCTGGTGGCGTCGAAAATGAAAAATATGCTGGTAAAGGTGGAGGGCGACCTCCAGCCTGGGGTTACGGCCAAAGACGTGATTCTTGCCATCATCGGCAAGATAGGCACCGCTGGCGGCACGGGTTATGCCATTGAATTTGGCGGCAGCACCATTCGCAATCTTTCCATTGAAGGCAGGATGACAATCTGCAATATGGCGATTGAAGCCGGAGCGCGAGTGGGGCTGGTAGGCGTTGACGAAAAAACCATTGCCTATATGAAAGACAGGCCTTTTGCCCCCAAGGGCGAAAACTGGGAAAAAGCTGTCGCTTACTGGCAAACATTGCACACGGATGAAGGCGCCCACTTCGATGCTGTGGTGGAGTTGAATGCCCAGGACATTGAGCCATATGTGAGCTGGGGGACATCCCCGGAAATGGTGGTTCCTATCTCGGCCTTGGTTCCAAGGCCTGAAGACCAACAGGAAGACACCAAACGCAAAGGTTATCAGCGGGCTCTTGAATACATGGGGCTGCAGGGTGGTATGCCGGTCACCGATATCAAAATTGACAAGGTTTTCATAGGCTCTTGCACCAATTCCAGAATTGAAGATTTGCGCGCCGCTGCCGCTGTCGCTAAAGGTCGCAAAAAAGCCGATAGCATCAAGAAAGTCTATGTGGTGCCAGGCTCTCACCTGGTCAAAGAGCAAGCCGAAAAAGAGGGGCTCGACAAGATTTTCATCGAAGCGGGTATGGACTGGCGCGAGCCCGGTTGCTCCATGTGTCTGGCGATGAATTCGGATGTTCTGGGTCGTGGAGAACACTGCGCCTCCACATCCAATCGCAACTTTGAAGGTCGTCAGGGGGCTGGCGGGCGTACCCATCTGCTGAGTCCTGCAATGGCGGTTGCCGCTGCAGTTACCGGCTATATCACCGATGTGCGCACCTTGCCCCAGGTATAAAAGATTCTGAGAGGACGTTAACAATGAAAGCATTTAGATCCCATAAGGGTATAGTGGCGCCAATAGATCTGGCCAATATCGATACCGATATGATTATTCCCAAGCAGTTCCTCAAGGCCATTAACAGAACCGGCTTTGGCCCCTATCTCTTTGATGAGATGCGCTATCAGGATGAAGGCTGGTACGGTAAGGACTGCAGTACAAGGCCGCTGAAGCAAGATTTCCCGTTGAACCAAAAGCGTTATCAGGGTACATCCATTCTGTTGACCCGTGAAAATTTTGGTTGCGGCTCAAGTCGGGAGCATGCGCCCTGGGCGCTGGATGATTACGGTATTCGCGTGATTATCGCACCTAGTTTTGCGGATATTTTTTATAACAACTGTTTTAAAAACGGTATGTTACCTATTACTCTTGACAAAAAACATGTGGACATTCTTTTTGAAGAGGTCGCTGCCACTCCAGGTTATGAGCTGGCGGTGGATCTCGAAAATCAGACCATTACCAGAGCCAATGGGGAAGTGATCAAATTTGATATCGACGATTTTCGCAAGCATTGCCTGTTGCAGGGACTTGACGAAATTGGCCTCACTCTGCAGGCTGCAGAGAGTATTCGTCGTTTTGAAGAGGGGCACAGACAGCGTCAGCCCTGGATGTTTGATGCTGTTCATTAATTCACATTGCGATTGCAAACTGTTTCAAGTGGAGGAGGGTTGACGTGAAAAAGGTAGGTATTGTTGGTTGGCGCGGCATGGTCGGCTCCGTTCTTATGGAGCGGATGCAAGCGGAAAACGACTTTCGGGATATTGAACCGATCTTTTTCACCACCTCCCAGGTGGGGCAGTCTGCGCCGAATATTGGTCGTGATTTACCCCCCTTGCAGGACGCCAATGAGGTTGAAGCCCTCAAGGCCATGGATATTATTATTACCTGTCAGGGCGGCGATTATACCAAGGCGGTTTTTCCCCGCCTGAGGGAGAGTGGGTGGCAAGGTTACTGGATCGATGCTGCGTCCTCTCTGCGTATGTCCGACGATGCTTTGATTGTTCTCGATCCCGTCAATATGGCAGTCATCAAGGAGGGTATTGCCAAAGGCGTCAAGAATTTTGTCGGCGGCAACTGCACAGTAAGCCTTATGCTGATGGGGTTGGGCGGGCTTTTCAACAAGGGGCTGGTTGAGTGGGCAAGTGCTATGACCTATCAGGCGGCGTCTGGCGCAGGCGCCCAGAATATGCGCGAGCTAATCGCGCAGATGGGAGCGATTCACGGACAGGCAGAAAGCCTGCTCGCCGATCCTGCCAGCGCTATTCTGGATATCGACAGCCAGGTTGCCAGCACTATGAGGAGTGAAGATTTCCCAACAAGCAATTTTGGCTTTGCCCTTG
>JBFXIU010000311.1:0-3961 GCA_050175615.1 Porticoccaceae bacterium
TTGGTCCGAACAGTCTCAAAAAACTGAATAACTCAGCCAACAAAAAACCCGCTGTTCACGGGTTTTTTGCTTGATACATATGGGGTGACCGATGGGGTTCGAACCCACGACAACCGGAATCACAATCTAAAAATAGGGGTTTAACCATCCTTAAAGTAGCACTACCAATCATTATTTATCAGTTAGTTATGCTTAATCAATCCGGTTGTCGTTTAACGGTTTTTAAGATATTCTGCTACATATGTGCTACTTCACTGGGAAGCGAATATGACAAACCGAACCGAAAAACTCACTAAGGCAATCGTGACCAATGAACCCTTGGCAACCGATGGCCGCCAGTTCATCATTTGGGACACCGAGATTAAAGGGTTTGGCCTGCGCGTATCTCGCACCACTAAGAGCTATATCTTTTTTGGCCGTGTGGCGGGTAAGCAGAAAACCATCACCATAGGCCGCGCCAGTGACTTAAGCACACTGGATGCCCGCGACAAAGCCCGCGCCCTTGCCGTTGAAATGCGCGGCGGCGGCGACCCCAACGAACGCAAAGCCCGTGATGCCGTGATGGACATCACCTTGCGCGAATCGCTGGACGACTACCTAAGCACGCACACCAAGCTGAAAGAACGCACCCGCAAGGAATACGCCTACATTCTGAACGCCAAGCTGGCGGACTGGATGGACAAGCCGATAAACACCATCACCCCGATGATGGTCAAAAAGCGTTACCAGCAAATAACCGAGCAGGCCAAGACCCAGGGCGATTTGGCGTTTCGTGTGGCGCGGATCGTCATCAACAACGCGCTTGGTTTGATGGAAGATGCCGGCGCCACCCCGCCGCCGAACCCATGCCGTGTATTGAGCCGCTCGAAAATGTGGCGGGGCGTGGTGCGCAAGCAAACCGTGATCCCGCCCGAACGCCTGCCCGATTGGTGGCACGCCGCCAGCAACGCCGCACACAATGACCGCGCCGTGGCTGAATTGTTCGTGTTCCTGCTACTCACCGGCACCCGCAAAAGCGAAGCCCTAAACCTTGCATGGCGTGACGTGGATTTGAACCGCCGCACCCTGCTATTCCGCGACACCAAGAACGGCAAGGATCACACCCTACCGATTGCCGACCACCTGCTAGGCATACTCACGGAGCGCCGCAAAGATCGGGGCACCCGCGCCTATGTATTTGAAACCGACCGTGGGCGCGTGTCCAACCTGCGCTATTTCCAAGACGATGTGAACGAGGCGACCGGCCTATGGATCACCCCGCACGATTTACGCCGAACCTTCCTATCCATTGGCGCGGACTTTCTGCCCGAATTGGTATTAAAGCGCCTTGTTAATCACGTGAACTCTGCGAACGTCACCGAGGGCTACATCATCAAAGCCGTGGACGACCTGCGCGACCCCATGCAACGCCTTGAAAATCGCATCTTGCAACTGGCAGGCGTACTCGACCCCGTGGCGCAAGTGATCGACATCAATGCCAGGCGCAACGCGGGATGAATGCCTCACTGGATAATGTAACTTATGAGCTACACTAGCCCCATGTGGGAACAAAGCGACTACCAAACGCCCGACGGGAAAATACCCTACCGCGTGTGGCTTGCCGGGCTTGCCGATCGACAGGCACGCGCCCGAATAACCGCCCGTGTTTTGCGGATGAAAGGCGGTAATTTTGGCGACTGCAAACCCCTAGATGCTGGCGTGTGGGAACTACGCATTGACCACGGGGCAGGCTACCGCGTGTACTACGCCCGCGCCGGAAAGCGCCTAATCCTGCTACTGATTGGGGGCGACAAAAGCACCCAGCAAGCCGATATACAAACCGCCGTCCGATACTGGCAGGACTGGCAAGCGAGGGACAAACCATGATTCGCCCAGACATACCCCACGAAGAAACCATCATCGAGCTGATGCGCGAAGACCCAGCCTACGCCGACGAACTTCTAGCCGTGGCACTGGAAGAAATCAACGAGCAAGGCGGGCGCGAAGCGTTGTTAACCGCCCTGCGCTGCTATGCAGAAGCCAAGGGCATGAGCGCCATTGCACAAGAAACCGGGTTATCCCGCGAAAGCCTCTACCGCGCCCTATCCACACGCGGCAACCCCACACTGAAAACCCTGCTGGCGGTATTGAATGCGCTGGGGCTGCGCCTAGGTGTGGAACGCACCCAACCAACCAACGCAACAACGGCCTAGAAAAAACAAAACCCACCAACGGGGCAACGCTGGCGGGTTTCTAACCACAACGCAAAGGGAGGCTTTGCAATGGCTGATGCAGATGATACAAGGCAACACCGCGAATATAAATCATTCGTCGATATGACCGCCGAAGAACAAGAGCGCGAGATTCAATCTTGCGCCGCGTATTTATTGGGGCAAAAAGAGCGGCTTTTGATGCAGAGGCCAACAATTGAAAGTCTAAATAATCATCCGCGCAAAGCGGAATGCATCTACACCTACGCGGAAATGATCGACAGGTTAGATGCAATTCAAAAAATGCTCGAAAAAACCCAAGAAGAGATAAACACAATTCGCGGCCATTTTTGTTTTGGCAGACTGGAACCTTTCATAGAAGTGTCACCAGAGATTAATGATGCGTCCAATGGGGCTGTTGACGCTTGGGTGAAAATTACTCAGGCAAGGCAATTAATTAGGTTTCGGCACCCACCAAAAACGAGGGGATTAACCCTGCATAAATCAGCGGCTCGTTTGGCTCATGCTCATTTCATCAAAAAAGACCGCCACAAAGCCCGTGAGGTTGCCCATCGAATCATAGAAGCCGCCGGGCTTGAGCCGATGGACGAAAGCACACTGACAAAGTGGCTTCAAGAGTTCAACAAGGAAGATGACGCTTACGAGCAACGCCGCGCCGGTATGTGAAATAACTACCTCAAGAAAACCTAGACCTATTTCCTAAAGGAAAAAGCCGCCGCCCCAGAGAATCGCCCCGTGACTTAACCAAGCCCACGGAGGCGAAACCATGAACGATGCAACCACTCAAGAGCTAATCCAATCAATCGCCGCGCAACTCGGTTATGAACGCCCGCCGGTAACCCTGACCCCGCGAGAAACATCCCAAGTATTGGGCGCGACAGTTGGCACGCTTGAGGTTTGGCGATCCACTGGACGCTACTCCTTGCCGTTTGTGAAAGTTGGGCGCTTGGTGCGATACCCGCTCAAAGGCGTAGCCGAGTTTTTGGCGGGAACTGCAAAATGAAAAAGCCCCGCGAGGCAGGCGGGGCGTTTTGGGCAAGCAATCAGCATCAACCCCATGATTCTAGCCCGAATTCATCCCGTTTTGAAAATAAATTTATTGGCTTCGACGGCTTCCTGCCTTTGATGCCAAAAGTACAACGATCCGGCAACCGTGCCCGGTTCTGCTGCCCTGCCCACCAAGGCAAGTCCCGATCAGCGGCAGCCGAGCAAATGCCCGACGGTTCAATCCGCATCAAGTGTTTTGCAGGCTGCGAAACCATCGAGATTTTGCAAGCCGTGGGCTTAACGTGGCTGGACATTATCCCCGAACACTTACGGCACAACCGCCAGCACGTCACACCAGGCAAACCGTTCTTTGATGCGATGGCCGCGATCAATGCAATTCTCGTTGATTTGAACGTGGCACGGATCGTCTCGAACAGGATGATCGACGGCACCGCCACTCGAGAAGATCACGATGCCTTGCGAACAGCGCACCATCGAATCAGCGCCGTGCTGGCGGGGGTGGCCCGTGTCTAAGCCAACCAGAAAAGCCAACCTGACACCGCTTTATGCGATGGCTGCACAAGAACTTGATGCCCTTGAGGAACGAACCCGCCCACTGCCCCCAGGCGAGGCCATTGCCCGCGCTCGAATGCTGCTGCTGGAATCATCCGATGACGACAAGGCCGACGACTACCCAACCGACGCCCTAGGCAGCCTTGCACCCGTCGCGCAATGTATCTCGGAGAATGCCCAGGTACGCCCCG
>JBFXIU010000312.1:0-3921 GCA_050175615.1 Porticoccaceae bacterium
TTTCCGTCGTTCCCGTGCTCATGGCCGGAGGTTCAGGCACACGGCTGTGGCCTCTGTCGCGCGCCATGTATCCCAAGCAGTTCCTGTCCTTCGACGAGGGGCGCGACACCCTGTTCCAGAAAAGCCTGCGCCGCCTCACGGCGCTGGAAAAAGCACAAGCCGCTGGCACTGCCACCGCCATGGGCGCCCCCATCATTCTGGGCAACGAGGAACACCGCTTTCTCGTCATCGACCAGCTCCGGGAACTTCACTGCCAGGACGCCATGCTGCTCATCGAGCCCATGGGGCGCAATACCGCACCTGCGCTGACTCTGGCTGCCCTGGCTGCCCAACAGGATGGACAGGACCCCGTGCTCATCGTCTCGCCTGCCGATCAGGTCGTCAAGAACGAAGATCGTTTCCATGCTGCCCTGCACGAGGCTGTGGCAGAAGCCGCTGCGGGCCATGTCTGCACGCTCGGCATCGTTCCGGACCGGCCCGAAACCGGCTACGGCTACATTCAGGTCGCTCCGGGGGCAAAAACCGCACAGGCCGCCAGACCGGTTCAGGCCTTTGTGGAAAAACCCGACCTCGCCACGGCCCAGAGCTATCTGGCCGCAGGCTGCTATTACTGGAATGCCGGTATTTTTATCCTCCGGGCTTCCGCATGGCTGGAACTCATCGGCACCTATCGTCCCGATATTGCCCAGAGCGTGGCTGCTGCATGGGCGCAACGCACGCAAGACCAGCCTTTCTGCCGCCCCGATGCGGAGGCCTTCCGTCAGGTGCCCGCCGAATCCATTGACTATGCCGTCATGGAACCCCTGTCACGGGAGCAGCATCCTGGGCATCGTCAGCTCAAGGTCATTCCGCTCGATGCCGGATGGAGCGACCTAGGCGCATGGGACGCAGTGTGGAAAGAATCTCCCCAAGACGCACACCACAACGCCTGCGTCGGAGACGTGCTGCTCCAGCAGGCACAAGACAACCTGGTACATGCCTCTTCGAGACTTGTGGCATTGGTCGATGTCCAGAACCTCGTAGTGGTCGAGACGCCAGATGCCGTCCTTGTCGCCCACAAGGATTCCAGCCAGGATGTGAAAAAGATCGTGAACCGTCTGGCACAAGCAGGGCGAGAAGAACAGACGCTGCACCGCAAAGTGCACCGCCCTTGGGGGTGGTACGACAGCATTGATGAAGACCAGCGTTTCAAAGTCAAGCGAATTCAGGTCAAGCCGGGGGCCAGCCTCAGCCTGCAAAAACACCATCACCGCGCCGAACACTGGATAGTGGTCTCTGGCACGGCAGAAGTCACCTGCGGCGAGAAGGTGGTGCTCCTGACTGAAAATCAGTCTATCTACATTCCCCTGGGTGAAGTGCACCGACTCGCCAATCCCGGCAAGCTTCCGCTGGAAATCATAGAGGTGCAGTCGGGGAGCTATCTGGGTGAGGATGATATTGTGAGATTCCAGGACGACTACGGACGCTCCAATTGAACGGTGCCTCATGACGTCTGGTTTTAAGAAGAAATGGGCCGGCAATTCTGGCGCCAATATTCTGGGGGGCGCGAGCACGGCATTGCTCAGCTTTGTGCTTCCTGCCATATTGGCACGCTGGATGAGCAAGATGGAGTTCTCGCTGTGGTCCCTGGCGTTTCAGATCGTGGCCTATGTCAGCGTATTCGGATATGGATTGAATTCTGCTGTCTCGAAGTACGTATCTGAGAAAAAGGATGCCGATGAAATAGGCCGAATCTTGAAGGCTGCCGCAAGGATCATGTCGTTCGCCAGTGGTTTGGGAATTGTGTTCATCTGCCTGGCAGCGTTGCTGTCAGGATATGTTTTTTCTGAAATACCATCAGACATGCAATGGGGTTTCAGAATGGCAGTCTGCATGTTGGGCCTTTCCGCATTGGTCCAGAATGCTGGATTGATTCCCGTAGGGTATTTCACTGGTAAATACCGAAATATCGATTTCGTTCTTCCCCAGATGATCGGAAAAGCGATCATTCTTCTCGCCATGTGTACTGCCCTCTTTGTGGGAGCAGGCATGGTTGCATTATCCGCAGTTTACTGCGCGGCAAGCGTGGTTCCTGTCTATCTTCTATGGAGGAAAATGCGGGGAGAAAGACAAAATGGCGAAGCAGGCGGACACCATAGTCAGTGCGTGACTGAAGTAAAGTTACTCAACAAATATTGCGCAGGCTTGCTGGTATGGTCTTTGTCCATGCTGTTGGTAAATGCAGTTGACACCATCCTGGTGGGCTATGTGGATGTCAAAGAAGTGGGGGCATATGCCATTGCATTGACTTACGTGACGGTTTTTGTTGGAGTGCTCAATGCCGTCATTTCCCCAGTTATCCCGATTGCCTCTGCCATGTATGCCGATCCACATGAGAGGGTAGTACTTCCTCGGCTTCTCTATCGCATTACATGGATCAATGCGGTGGCTATGAATGTTGTTTTTCTGCTGACAATTTTATTTGGGAAGATATTGCTGAAAATATGGGTTGGTGTTACTTATGTGGATGCTGTTTATCCCTATTTGATTGTGTTGACTTGTGCTAATTGTGTGAGGTATTTGGGCTTGCCTTATGCGGCTGTGTTGATGGGAACTGCTCTGCATCGGTTGACATTTTTATCTGCGGTAATGGAAGGGATCGGAAATTTTCTTTTCAGTGTCATCTTTGCTCATTATTACGGGGTGATCGGAATTGCATATGGGACTTTGCTCGGCGCGTTTATGGGAATTTTGGTTCACTTTTTCGTGAGTTTTCGTAAGACGAAAGATCTTACTCCTTGCAGAGGAATGGCAGTGCTTGGAGGCTATATTTTCCCTATTGTTGTTTTTGTTCCTGTTTATGTGTGGCTGTATGTCAGGAGTCATTAGTATGTTACTGCTGAGTGGTAATTTCGAAGAAAATTCATCTTCGATGCTGTTGTGTAATCAAGTGGCGCTAAAAATCAATAATATTTGGGGTGAAAATTATCTCGATAAATAGAGAGTTCGTTCGAAATATGTTGCGAGGCAATATATTTCATATTGTCAATTAATAATCATATATTTGTATCATGAAAATTCTTGTTACTGGTGGCGTAGGCTTCATTGGTTCTTGGCTTGTTGATTTGCTCATTCGTTCTGGGCACACTGTGACAGTGATTGATAATCTCAGCCCACAAATTCATGGCGCACTGCCTCATCCTGACGTGGCTTGGCTTAAAAGTGGGCAAGTTGAATTCATCCGTGCAGATGTGCGTGATCGGGCCGCGATGGACGAAGTGCTCGGGCGAGTGGATGCTGTGGTGCACTTGGCTGCAGAAACTGGCACAGGGCAGTCTATGTACCAGATTGCACACTATTACGATGTAAATCAGCAAGCTACGGCAGCCATGTTTGAATCCATAGGCACCAAGCATCGTCATATTCGACGGGTGATCTTGGCATCTAGTCGCTCTATTTATGGGGAAGGTGCTTATAAGTTGAATGATAAGATTATCACGGCTGCCCCACGCGATGCGAATCGATTGAAAGCTGGGGTCTTTGAACCCATTGGCCCTCATGGGGAAGCGCTGGAGCTGGTGGCGACACCCGAAGATATCTATCCGAATCCTGCATCGGTATATGCCGCGACCAAGTTGGCCAATGAGAATCTTGGCAAGATATTCTCGGAAGCTTATGGCACAAGTGTGGTGGCACTTCGTTTCCAGAACGTGTATGGAGAGGGACAGTCTTTGCGTAATCCTTATACGGGTATCCTGTCGATATTTTCTAATCGCATGCGTCAAAATTTGCCAATTAATATTTTTGAGGATGGAAAAGAAACCCGTGATTTTGTACATGCAAGTGATGTCGCCGCTGCAATAGGTCTGGCTTTGGAGCGCACATTGAGTGGATTCCACACGATCAATGTCGGCTCAGGGGTACCAACCTCTGTGATGAAAA
>JBFXIU010000313.1:0-3926 GCA_050175615.1 Porticoccaceae bacterium
ATGGCGATATCGCGGTGATTGCTGATAAAGAGATAAGCGTTGTTGTTGTCGAGGCGCTCCAGCCCCGATACCGTAAAGATAGAATCTGACTTTTTGAGCATCTTTTCCATCTGCTCGCCAATCAGCATCTGCAGGTCGTGAACGCAGCGAATGCTGTCAAAGCGCTTGTGGAGCAAGCGGCGAATATAGGGAGTCAACAGGGGGCTGAAATAGCGGCACAGCACCGGATGTTTAATCGACAGCAGGGTTTTGGCAAACTCCGGGTCGTCCATTAAGCGCGCCATAACTTCAGGCACTTCATGGTCATCATAAGGACGAATATCATCAAATTCGCCAACAGCAGCGGTATCACTCATAGTTATGTCATTCATCGAAGGCTTGCGCCGCATTATCAAGACTGGGTTCTGGGATTGTGCCAGCGGACATCTCGGGAATAGGTTTCCACCAAATGAGCCACATCCAGAATCAGGGCAAACATGGCCATGCGCACAATCAAACCATTGTCGGTTTGGCGAAAAATGGCCAGATTGGGGTTATCATCGAGGTCTTTATCCAGTTCATTGGCCTCAGCTCTGGAATCTCTCGGCAGCGGGTGCATGATCACGGTATTGGGTTCACAGTGCTGGGTATAAATGGCACTGTTGAGACGAAAACGGCCGCGATAGAGGTCGGCCTGTTGGCGGTCGAGAAAACGCTCCTCCTGAATCCGCGTTGAATAAACAATATCGACGTTGGAGATACTGGCTTCCAGCTGATCCGTCACCTGAACCCTGTGCCCGGCTTCCCTCAGTGCCTGCAAATACTCTTCTGGCATGGCCAGCTCCTGCGGCGACACCAGCACCACAGTGACATTGCGGTAAAGACTGAGCAATTTACACAGGGAGTGCACGGTGCGGCCGTACTTGAGATCGCCAATCATGGCAATCCTCAACCCGTCGATACTGCGGTGTTTGGCGGCCAGCTCGCGCTCGATGGTGTACAGATCGAGCAATGCCTGGCTGGGGTGCTCGTTGCTGCCATCGCCGCCGTTGATCACCGGCACACGGCTGGCCTTGGCAAACCTTTCCACGGAACCTTCTTGAGGGTGGCGCATACAGATAACATCGCTGTAACCGGAGAGGACTCGAGCCGTATCCTCAAGGGATTCTCCTTTAACCAACGAAGAGCTCTCGCTGCCCACAGACTCCCGAACCTCTCCGCCCAGCAAATTAAAGGCGCTGCCAAAGCTGATGCGAGTGCGGGTGCTGGGTTCAAAAAACATATTGCCGAGAATGGCGCCCTCAAGCACTCTGGTCATTCTTTTGCGCTGGGCGTAGGGTTCCATAAGGTCTGCCGTCCGAAACAGCAGGTCGATGTCCTGCCGTTCAAACTGGGCTATTGAAAGAATATGTGCGCCGGTAAAGTTCACAAATGGCTTGCCTGTAGAAAACTGTGGCGAATTTTACCCAGTTTACCCCGCGGCAACCAGTGGCATCGTTTATATGGCGTTGTCGGCGGAAAAACTAGAGACTGTGAATCCGGGGAGCCATCTCCGCCTTGCGTCCTGCCACCAGGCTGCGCTGCCATTGCTTAACGGCGCAGTGGAGAATATCTTCCGGATTGGCGATGCCTGCTTCGAGTTGTATACCCAACCAGGACAACGCGTGATAAAGATTGTCGCAAACCCCCTGCTGATCGATACTCGGGGCATGATTCTGCTTGCTCAGCTTCTGCCCGCTGCGGTTCAGCGCCACCGGCAGATGCCCATAGACGGGTTGCTGATAGCCGAGAATAGCCATCAACCAGATTTGTCTGGCGGTGGAGTCCAGAAGATCCATGCCCCTCAACACATGGGTGACACCCTGATCGCAGTCATCAATGACAACCGCGAGCTGATAGGCATACAAACCATCTTTTCTGCGCACAACAAAGTCGCCCACTTCCGTATTCAGGCACTGTCGCTGCACGCCCTGAAAAAGATCGTTGAACTCAATCTGGGTGTTATCGGCAAGATGGAGGCGCACCGCGGCGCCCTGGGGCTGAACCTGATTGCGACCATAGCAGCGACCACTGTAAATGCCACCCATATTGCGAATGACCTGACGACTGCAGTCGCAGTAGTAGGCAATCCCTTTTTCAAAAAGGCTATGCAAAATTTCTTGATAACGTTGGTGACGCTGGCTTTGAAAAACCACTGTGGAATCCCAGAAAAGACCGTGATCTTCCAGTTGCCTGAGAATCTCGGACGCCGCTCCCGGCATTTCCCGCGGCGGATCCAGATCCTCCATGCGAACCAGCCATTTGCCGCCATGGGCACGGGCATCCAGGTAACTCACCAGGGCGGCAATCAGTGAGCCGAAGTGGAGCGGTCCGGTTGGAGAGGGGGCAAATCGCCCTATATAGATTTCGGACATGGAATACCGGGGAGTCCCTGCCCGCCACCCGGCAGGCCATACCCCATAGAGATCAGGACCCAGTCAGTTGGCGCTCCTTGATTTCGTCGAGTGTTTTACAGTCGACACAGAGACTGGCCGTGGGCCGCGCTTCAAGGCGGCGAATACCAATTTCAATACCACATTGGTCGCAGTACCCGTAGTCGTCGTTTTCAATGCGCTCAAGGGTGGAGTCAATCTTTTTGATCAGCTTGCGCTCGCGATCCCTGGTGCGCAGCTCCAGGCTGAACTCTTCTTCCTGGGTAGCGCGATCTGCCGGATCGGGAAAATTAGCCGCTTCGTCCTTCATATGGGAAACGGTGCGATCCACTTCTTCCATCAGCTCCTGCTTCCAGGCGTAGAGCAGCTTCTTGAAATGCTCAAGCTGACCGGCGCTCATGTATTCTTCGCCTTTCTTTTCCTTGTAAGGCTCATAGCCGTGGAGGGCAATGGATCCGGTTTTGATTCCCGCCTTTCCCGCCTTTCCCGCCTTTCCCGCCTTTCCCGCCTTGGTTCCAGCATTAGTAGCCACGTTCTTCGCCATTCGTTCGCCTCGCTTGTGCGTTCAAACTCAAACCCGCGTTTATAGTAGTATAGCCACCTTTTTTCAAGCAGATTTTTTTCATTACTGCTTGAGGGCGATACCAATTGAACCGGCAAGTATGGGGGAAATTCATGAAATGTCGAGGGTTTGCTGACAAACAACAGCATCTGAGGTCGTTTAAGGTGGTCGACTTTCTCGATGCAGCAATCGCTATGGAAGCTCAGGGCATGGACATCATTCGCATGGAGGCGGGGCAACCCGTCTTTCCACTGCCCGAGCCAGTGCAACGGGCAGCCCAAAGCGCCATCGACTCCAGCGCCGCCAATGTTTATACCGCATCCCTGGGCACAGAGGCTCTGCGCCTTGGCATCGCGCGCCTCTACGGACAACGGTACAATATTGACCTCAATCCCAAACGGGTTGTAATCACCACCGGCAGCAGCGCGGCACTGGCCATGCTCTGCGACCTGCTTCTCAATCCGGGCGACTCCATGCTGCTGCCCGATCCCGGCTACCCCTGCAATGCCAATTTTGTCCGCCGCTGCAACGGCATTCCAATCACCATTCCGGTAAATGCAGCCCACAAATATCAACTCAATGCTGACCAGGTTATCCAACACTGGCAGGCTGATACCGCCGGGGTTATTGTCGCCTCCCCCAGCAATCCCACCGGAGACACCCTTAGCGCCGACGAACTCAAGCAACTCAGCAGCGCAGTGCGTGAACGGGGTGGCCGCCTGATTGTCGACGAAATCTACCACGGCCTGAACTACTCCTCTGAAGGGGATATTTCCATTCTCAACATCTGCGACGACGCCTTTGTAATTAACAGCTTTTCGAAGTATTTTGGTCTGCCAGGCTGGCGGCTCGGCTGGATGGTAGTGCCGGAAGAGACGATAAAACCCCTGGAAATCATGGCTCAAAATTTTTATATTTCCCCCCCCAATATTTCCCAGCAGGTCGCTCTAGCC
>JBFXIU010000314.1:0-3922 GCA_050175615.1 Porticoccaceae bacterium
TCGCCAAAACTGTTCTCCAGATGCTCAATAACCTCGGCCTCATAGCCTTCCGCCATCTGCCAGATGGGGACGGGGCGGGCAAACCGGCTCTCATGGGTATCGGAAACATCAAAGTAGTGTTTCAGCCGGGTGGGGCCGTTATGCTCATCATCAAAAACGGCGATGCCTTTCGCGCCCCGGTTTACCCACCGCCCGAACAGGCTGTTCCACTTTTCTATTTCCAGCACCGCCGTGGCATCGGGACGCTGGGCGTAAATGAGGATTTGTTCATCGAAGCGGCACTTGTAGTTGCGGCAGGCCGAGCGCATGAACGCCATCCATTCGCCGGGGGCGCTCGTCACCCTGTCCAGGGTGGATTCATACACGCCGGTTATAAGCTGGTACTTGGTCATGTCGAACGCCTCCTTTCCGTGCGCTGGCTTTCATACAGAAACAGCACATCGCTCAATATACTGAACAGCAGGCTGACGGTGGCCTTGTCAAACTGCTGCCCTGCCTGCTGATTAAAATAGTCCCTGATACTGCCCACGCTCCACGGCTCCTTGTAGCTGCGCCGGGAATACAGGGCGTCAAACACATCGGCAACCGCAACCAGCTTCGCATAGGGATGGATGTCGGCCCCGGCCAGGTGGTTGTAGCCGTTCCCGTTCTCATGCTCATGGTGCTGCCGCGCGATGATGGCGGCGATGGAAAGGGTCTGTATCGTTTCAGTTATCTGCGCATACCCTGCTTCTGTGTGGGTTTTTACGACCTCATATTCTTCGGAGGTCAGCGAGGACGGTTTGTTGAGAATAGCGGCGGGGATGGCCGCCTTTCCCACATCATGACAAAGCGCGGCCTGCGCGATAACCTGGCACTCACTTCCTGAAAACCCGGCCCGCGACGCCATCATGCGGCTGATTTGCGATACAGTTCGGCTGTGTTCAAAATTGGTGTTGTCCACCAGCGTCATTACATCCACACTTTATCTCCTTTCTCACTTTGGGGGCATCCCTTTCAGCAGGGACGCTTGGTGGGGCTGGCCTGGCTTTCACTTCATCAAGGATTTTCCGCATACAAAACCCACAAAAACCGGTTAAAACATTGCGATAGGGGCACTCAGCGCAATAGTACACGCGCTCATCCCTGGTTCTGATGATTCTATTGTTCATACCGTCACCTGCTGCCTTTTTCGTTGCGCTGGTGGCGGGCAAGCCGCTGCTGTTCGCTGGCAGCACGGTCCTGCAGGTCTGCTTTGGCCTCATTGTAATCGGAAAAATAGTGGCCGTAGTTGAAGTTGCCTTTGCGCCCCGTATAGCCCTCCCAGGTGCCGTAGGGCTGCACGGCGTTCGGGCTGTGCCCCAGCGCGAAAACCTTTTGCCCGGCCTCAATACGCTCCGTTATCTCGTAACGCCCCGCAAACTCTTTTCCCTCTGTGGGTTTTTCCAAATCCACCCGCAGGCTGGCAAGGCGCTCCTGCGCCCAACCGGGCAGTTCCTTCACAATGCCCAGCACCTCACGCCGCTCAAAGCGCGTATGTTCGCCGCTGTTCAGGTGAACACAGAAGACGGCGCTGCCCCTCGCGTTCGCCTGTGCGCCGTTGCCGCCCGTTACCCACACCAGTTGATAATCTCCACGTCGGTATTCAGGGCTAAACACATTAGCACGTATCGCCACCACCTTGCCGGAAATACTCTCGCCATAGTCATGCGGATGGCAATGCTCGGCGGTGAACAGGTCGGCGGACAGGCCATAGGCGGCCTGCTCGGCCCGGATTGCCTCCGCTTCACTATTGATGCGTCCGGTAAACTCCTGCACCGCTTCGAGGTAATCATCGCCGGTTACGGCCTGCGAGTATTCCGCGATAATGCCATCCTCTCGATAACTGCACACAAGATAGAACTGGCCATCCTCGGCATTCCTGTTTTCGGCCAGCAGTATTTCCTTGCCGCCAATCTGCATGGATTGCTTTACCTCGTAGCCGGTTTCGGCCACCATGCGCTTTTCATTTTGCTCGCTCATTTCAATCTCCTATCTTATGACGTATTTGTTGGCGGCCCTGCCACCGTCCTCATGGTATTGCGGTATGATGTCGATATATCCGTCCCTGTGCAGTTTGCGAAAATTACGGCTCACTGTGCCTTTGCTGATTCCTAATGCCCGGCTGATGCGACGCTGCGGAATGATGATGGCCCCATTTGCATCAGTGAGTTCCATCAGCACCAGGTAAAGCAGCCTGCCGGAAATGGTGGTGTCCAGCGTCCGCAGGTGCCCGAATTTCGTCATGTTGTTCATCTTTTCAGCCCCTTTCTATTGCTGCCGCAGCCCCATTCTGCGAAAACTTTTGCCACATTTTTTCCTTTTGCCGCTCCATCCTTGCCGCCTCCATCCGTTCCTCCTCGCAGCAGCATTTCTGCAGGCTGCACACTTTGCGTCGCCCGCCAATATAGTAGAGACAGTATCTGCAGTCACAGTCGTCACGGGTGTACCCCCTAAAGCGGTTCTGGATTCGCGTATATTTGCCCATCGTATCCGTCCTTTCGTCGTTTTTGGATAAGTAAAGGCGGCTCCCTTTCGGAAGCCGCCCCATGCCCGCAGGCTATTTCTTGTTCTTCCTGCGAACGTGCAGCCAGATGGCCGCGCCCACGATGAAAGCGACCAGGATGATCGCTATGATGGTTTTTGGTTCCATACCGCTATACCTCCACTTCATCATCTTCAATTTCTTCATCTTCCTTTTTCTTTTTGCGCCCCACATAAACCCCGATGCCAGCAAGGGCAATGGCAGAAAAAGCGGCAATGCACAGCCACAACATCGGGTTGCTGTCATCGCCGGTTTTCGGGTTGGTCGGTTTTTCAGGCGTCTTGGGCTTTTCAGGGACACGGCTGTTTTGCAGGGTCAACACATACACCCGCTTGTTCTCCCGGATTTGGATTTCACGTACCGTTTCATCGAGAACATAGCCCTCTTTGGCGGTTTTCTCCTTGACGGTGTAATCGCCATAGGGAAGCCAGCCGGTGGTGGCAGTGCCATCCTTGCCGGTGGTGAGGGTGGCGACAACCTTGCCGTCCTTGTCAAACACTTCAAAAACAACGCCCTCCAGCGGGGCCTTGGTCGCGCCATCCGTCTTGATGACCTTGATTTTCCCGTGGATTTTCTCGTTCACAAGCCCAAATTCGTAAACTTCACCATCGCGGGCAATCAGAAGAATGTGCTGGTTCGTATCCAGCGCATAGCCCGCCAGGGTCTTGCTTTCCACGATGACATAGTGGCCGTAGGGCAAGAGGCCGGTTACAGCTTCGCCATTTTCGTCCGTAACCAGCTTCAACGTGATGCCCTCGTTTGCACCGCTGCCGGTGACGGTAAACTCCACACCGGCCATCGGCTCTTTACCCTCGTTGGTCTTGATGACCTTGATTTTACCCTTTATCAGCAGGTTTTCAATGGGGTTGCCCTCGTTGATGGTAACGGTAATGAGCGGTGTTGCGCTGTCTGCATACTCCAGCACAGCGTCGTACTCCTTGTCGCTGGGCACCAGGCTGGGCCGGGTGGCCAGTTCCTTCACATAGTAGGCCCCGAAAGGAATATCCTGTGTGGATACCGCTGCGCCGTTTTCATCAGTGGTGAGAACATCCATCAGCGAACCGGCAGGCACAATAACCTCGCCGTCCACGTTCAGGATGTCGCCCCTGGCATAAAGGCCAAACACGATGCCCTGCGCCGGGGCCTGCACATAGATGATATTGGGGGCGGCTTCCGTTTCGCCTTTCTCAACAGCACCCACTTCCTCGGCGGTTTTCAGCAGCCGCACCTCGGCCTTGGCACGCTCGTTGTACAGCCCGGCTTCGGCGGTAACGATGGCCGTGTACTGGTCTACATATACCAGGGAAAATGGCAGCGGTGTGGCGTCCAGTACAAAACCGTGGGGCACAGCGGTTTCAA
>JBFXIU010000315.1:0-3911 GCA_050175615.1 Porticoccaceae bacterium
AGGATAGGAAAATCCCGACGAATTGCTTCGACATCAAAGACGGGCTGACTGCTAACCTGTAACGAAGTGTTCATGCGATGTGTCTGGTCAGAGTGGAATTAGGGGTCAGCCGCTGTGCCAGCAGGGGCTCGAGATATTCCCGCAACGGTTCACAAGAAAGCCCTCTAATCAATTCATTGATAAAACCATAGCTCATCATTACCTCTGCTTCAGCACGGGAAATGCCCCTGGTGCGCATGTAATGGAGAATGGTGGGATCCAGTTGCGCCACAGTGGCGCCGTGGGCGCATTGAACATCGTCTGCATAAATTTCCAGTTCCGGCTTGGTATTGATGACGGCACGATTACTGGTGAGCAGATTATTGTTCCGCAATTCAGCCCGGGTTTTCTGGGCATGGGGGTGAATATGGATACGGCCATTGAAAACAGCGCTGGCCTGGTCGCCAACAATGCCGCGAAAAGTTTCGCTGCTAGTGCCATGGGGCACGCTGTGTTCAAGACAAGTGTGGTAATCCACATGATCCTGGTTATTGACCAGGTAAATACCATTGAGCTGGCAGTAGGCTCCCTCCCCCTGGTGGTCAACCACAATATCAATCCGCTTCAATTCACTGCCCACAGCCAGGTGAAAACTCTCCAGGTTGCTGCCCTGGGAAAGCCGCGCATGGACGCCACCAACATGCATGGCCATACCCTGTTCCAAGTGGAGCCGGTGATGTCGCAATTGGGCGCCTCGCGCCAATAATAATTCAGTGATGCCGTTGGTAAACACGGCTGTTTCAGCGCAGTCACCGGCAAAATGTTCAACCAAGGTGGCACTGCTATTGGCTTCCATTGAGACCAAAAGACGTTGCATCACCGCAAAGGCCTGAGGCTGAGCCGTTGTCAACCACACCAACTGAACAGGCTGCTTTAAGGAAACATTTTCCGCAACCTGGAGAAACACCCCATCCGCCAGGGCGGCATCGTTGAGGGCGGCAAAGAGGTGTTGCTCGTGGTTGACAGCAGAACCCAGCGACTGCCGAATCTGCTCCGCCTGACGCTCGTTGGCATCGGCAAAACGCACCAGGCTCAACCCGTCGGGAAGCGCAGCGGTGGACAGATCGGGGCGGTGTTGACCGTTGACGAAGACAAGTCTTGCGCCACCCAGGTCAGGACAGGTTATTGCAGAAACATCCGCATTGCCGTAGTCAGGCAATGCGGGCGCAAAGGGCTGCTTGAGGGCTTCGATACTGGTGAACCGCCAGGCTTCCGTTTTGCGCGTCGGCAATGCTGCCGCCTGCCAACAGGAGCGCCCCTGTCGCTGCCAGTCCTGCAACCAGACTGGGGCAACAGCTTGATCCACCATCTGTTGCATGAAATCGGTCATTAGGCAGCTCCTTCCAGCCAGGCATAACCCTTTTCTTCGAGCTCAAGGGCAAGATCTTTACCGCCGGATTTGACGATACGGCCACCGGCAAGCACATGGACAAAATCTGGTTCGATATAATCAAGCAGGCGCTGGTAGTGAGTAACCAGAATAAAGGAGCGCTCCGGACTGCGCATGGCGTTCACCGCACTGGCAACCACTTGCAGGGCATCAATATCCAGGCCGCTGTCAGTTTCGTCCATAATAGCCAGTTGCGGTTGCAGCAGCAGCATTTGAATCAATTCATTGCGTTTTTTTTCGCCGCCGGAAAAGCCTTCATTCACTCCGCGCTTGAGAAACTCCTGATCGAGATCGACAGTTTTACAGGCTTCGCGGGCACGTTTGACAAAACTGACAGTATCCAGAGGCTCTTCGCCGCGGTGTTCGCGAACGGCGTCAACGGAGGCTTTGAGAAATTCCATATTGCTGACGCCAGGAATCTCCACCGGATACTGGAAGGCAAGAAAAATACCCATTCGGGCTCTGACTTCGGACTCCAGGGAGAGCAGATCCTCGCCCTGAAAAGTGACTGAACCGGCAGTGGCTTCGTACCCTGGACGCCCGGCGAGAACATGCCCAAGCGTACTTTTGCCTGAACCGTTGGGACCCATAATGGCATGAACTTCGCCAGGCTTAACCTCAAGGGACAACCCCTTGATAATTTCCTTGTCGCCAACGTTGGCGTATAAGTTGTCTATTTTCAGCATAATTCTCGAACCTCAATATACAGATACTGACTTGCAGTGCAGCTTGCTGGAGTTGCTTTCAATGGTTCTCGGCAAACCGTTTAGCCAACCGATCCTTCAAGGCTCACTTCAAGCAATTTTTTCGCTTCCATGGCAAATTCCATGGGCAATTCCCTGAACACCTCTTTACAGAAGCCGTTAACAATCATGGATACGGCTTTTTCTGCATCGATGCCGCGCTGCTTGCACAGATATAACTGATCGTCGCTCACTTTGGAGGTAGTTGCCTCGTGTTCAATGACCGCACTCGGATTACGGCTTTCAATATAGGGAAAGGTATGAGCTGCGCAAAGATCGCCAATGAGGAGAGAATCGCATTGGGTATAGTTCCTCGCGCCCTCGGCCCTGTTGCCCATACGCACCAGGCCTCGATAGGCGTTGGAGCTGCGGCCAGCAGAAATGCCTTTGGAGATGATGGTGGATCTGGTGTTTTTGCCAAAATGACTCATCTTGGTGCCGGTGTCCGCCTGCTGCAAATTATTGGTGAGGGCAACGGAGTAGAATTCTCCGATACTGTTATCACCGCGCAAGATGCAACTGGGATATTTCCAGGTAATAGCGGAGCCGGTTTCCACCTGGGTCCAGGAAATTTTCGAGTTGGTGTAGGCGACGCCACGCTTGGTAACAAAATTGTAAATTCCGCCTTTGCCGTTTTCATCCCCGGGATACCAGTTCTGCACTGTCGAGTATTTAATCTCGGCATTATCCAGCGCGACAAGCTCTACCACAGCGGCGTGGAGCTGGTTATCATCGCGCATGGGTGCGGTGCAGCCTTCAAGATAACTGACGTGACTGCCTTCGTCGGCAACGATCAGGGTGCGCTCAAACTGGCCCGTTGATGCTTCGTTGATACGAAAATAAGTGGACAGCTCCATGGGGCAGCGCACCCCTTTGGGAATGTAAACAAAAGAACCGTCACTGAACACAGCACTGTTCAAGGCGGCATAATAATTGTCCGCACGGGGTACCACAGTGCCCAGATACTTGCGCACCAGCTCTGGATACTCGCGTACGGCTTCAGAGATAGGACAGAAAATAACGCCAGCCTCCGCAAGTTTTTCCCGGAAAGTGGTCACTACGGAGACAGAATCGAATACCACATCCATGGCAACGCCAGCGAGAATTTGTTGTTCGTGAAGGGGAATACCCAGCTTGTCGTAGGTGGCAAGCAACTCCGGATCGACTTCGTCGAGACTTTTGGGCCTGTTTTCCAGGCTTTTGGGCGAAGAAAAATAGGATATTTGGTCAAAATCGATTTGCGGGTAATGGACGTGTGCCCAGGTTGGCTCTTCCATGGCCTTCCAGATTTCATAGGCTTCGAGGCGCCATTGCAACAGCCATTCCGGCTCATTTTTTTTGGCGGAAATAAACCGGATTACGTCCGCATTCAGCCCGGGCGGAAGTGTCTCCGCCTCAACATTGGTACTGAAGCCAGCCGCGTAATCTCGTTTAATGACCTTTTCAATCTGTTGCTGGGACATACTATGGTTACCTCAAGGCGACGATTTACTGCTAACAAATACTTTGTCATACCCGACTATTTTAGTCAAGTATTACACAGATCGGATAACAGGCTCCCCGCAAAGTATAGAAGGGTTTTCGCCGCGCCGAAGAGCTATTGAAAAAACAGACGCCCCACCCCGGGAGAATCACATCTGCCGAAAACTTGCCGCCTGCAACCTTTTGACAATAACGCGCAAATCCTCGACAACTGCACGCAACAGCCATAAAAAACCCCGGTCGAAGCCGGGGTTTTT
>JBFXIU010000316.1:0-3899 GCA_050175615.1 Porticoccaceae bacterium
GAATTCAAAGCGTTCGCGGGCGTGATCGGATTTGCGTTTTTCCGCTTCCTGTTTGCGGATTTCGCCCTTCGCCGCCCGGTAGTATTGCACCAGGGGAATATTGCTGGGGCACACATAGGCACAGGCGCCGCATTCAATGCAGTCGAAAAGGTTGTAGGCTCGAAGCTTGTCAACGTCCTGCGCCTGGCTGTACCAGTAAAGTTGCTGGGGAAGCAGTGATGCCGGGCAGGCTTCTGAGCACATGCCACAGCGAATACAGGGTTGCTGGGGGGCAAAGGGTGGCGACTCTTCCCGGTTACAGGCGAGGATACAGTTGGTGGTTTTGATTACCGGCACAGACAGATCGGGCAGGGAAAACCCCATCATCGGCCCGCCCATTACCAGGCGGGTGCAGGACTTGGCATCAAAGCCATTGTGGGCGAGAAGATGGCTTACCGGCGTGCCGATCAAAACTTCGTAGTTGCGGTTGGTGGCGCAGGCTTTGCCGGTAACGGTGGTAACGCGGCTGATCAGGGGTTCGCCGAGCGCCACTGCCCGGTAAACGGCGTAGGCGGTGCCCACATTGTGGCAGACAATGCCGATGTCTGCAGGGAGTTTGCCATTGGGCACTTCCTTGCCGGTGAGAATCTGGATCAGTTGTTTTTCGCCCCCGGAAGGGTATTTGGTGGGAAATTCGACAATCTCTATAGCGGTATTTGCTGCCGCAGCAACAAGGGCTTCAAAAGCGCGGGGTTTGTTGTCTTCGACGCCGACAATCAGCGTTGCGGGATTGCCAAGGATGCGGGCAATAATCTTGATCCCTTCAATAATGTCCCTTGCCCGCTCCTGCATCAAAATGTCGTCGGCGGTGATATAGGGTTCGCATTCAGTGCCGTTGATAATGAGTGTGTCTATGCCTTGGCGGGGCGTCAGCTTTACGGAAGACGGGAACCCGGCGCCACCCATGCCGGTAATACCTGCATTTTTCACCGCATTGAGCAGCGCTTCCGGCGTCGCCTTGAGATAATCGCCAATGCCCTGGTGATCACACCAGAGGTCTTCGCCGTCGGGTTTGAGGACAATACAGGCGGTGGTCATGCCTGACGGATGGGGCACCTGGTGGTCACTAATAGCTTCAATAATGCCTGATGTGGGTGCGTGAATGGCGGCGCTGACAAATCCGGCGGGTTCGGCGATCACCTGGCCTTTCAAAACACTTTCGCCAACGGCCACCACAGGCTGCGCCGGGGCGCCAATATGCTGATTGAGGGGCAATACCAGCCGTTCTGGAATAGGTAGAGTGCCTATGCCCTGGCCGAGGGATTGGGTCTTGTTTTCCGGGGGATGAATGCCGCCGGGAATGCTCCAGATTTTTCTGGTCCGGCTGGAACTGGTATTGGTACTCATGCCGCCCGGCTTCCTTTTTTTGAGGCTGAAGCGTTGTCGTTGTCAGTGGCAATGATGTCACTAAACTTTAAACCCTTGATTTTTTCCCCCGGCGGTTTGGGCAAATCCCAATGCCACTCGGCGATGGTCTGGGGCACGGGGCGCATGTCGATACAGTCCACTGGACAGGGTTCAACGCAGAGATCACAGCCGGTGCATTCGCTGGCGATGACGGTGTGCATCTGCTTTGCCGCGCCGAGAATGGCATCCACGGGGCAGGCCTGAATGCATTTGGTGCAGCCGATGCATTCGGCTTCGCGAATAAAGGCCACTTTTTTAACGTCGCTGCTGTCGCCGTGCTCGGCATCAAGCTCCGGTGCGGGAACATCCAGAAGCGTCGCCAGGGCATTGATGGTGGTTTGGCCGCCGGGGGGGCATTTGTTGATTTCCTCACCATCGGCGATGGCCTGGGCGTAGGGTCTGCAACCGGGATGGCCGCACTGGCCGCACTGAGTCTGGGGCAGCAGGGCGTCGATCTGATCGACGATGGGGTCGCCCTCAACCTTGAATTTGACGGCGGCAAAACCGAGGATGGCGCCAAAAATAATCGCCAACCCCACCAGGGCGATCAGGGCGGCGAGCAGCGGCTGGGCAGTGATCATTTCAATCATGGTCTACACCAACCCGCTAAAGCCCATAAAGGCCAGCGACATCAAACCGGCGGTAATCAGGCCGATAGCGGGACCCTTAAAGGGTTCGGGGACATCGGCAACCGCCAACCTTTCCCTTAGAGCAGCAAAGAGAATGAGTACCAGCGAAAAACCGACGGCAGCGCCGAAACCGTACAGGGAGGATTCGATAAAGGTGCGGCTTTTAGCCGTGTTCTGCAGGGCGACGCCAAGAACGGCGCAATTGGTGGTGATCAGCGGCAGAAAAACGCCGAGCACGCGGTATAGCAGGGGGCTGGCCTTTTCAATAAACATTTTGGTGAACTGAACAACAACGGCAATTACCAGAATAAAAGAAATGGTTTTCAGGTATTCCAGCCCCAGCGGCACCAGAATCCAGGTGTTGACCAGATAGCTGGAAATCGCTGCCAGGGTGAGCACAAAAGTGGTGGCGCTGGACATGCCAATGGCGGTCTCCAATTTGTTGGAGACCCCCATAAAAGGACACAGGCCGAGAAACTGGACAAGAACAAAGTTGTTCACCAGCACTGCGCTGAGCAGAATAACCGCCACTTCTTGCATAAATTGAACCCGTAAAAGCCCCGATTAGTATGAGCCACTGGCCTATATTTGAAAAATTATAAAATCGAATAAAGCTTATCGGCAAAGCCGATAAGCTTTATTCGGCTCTAAGCTACAAGCGCCGAGCTTCGCTGTTGAAACTAATTGGCAAGCAAGTCTAACCATAGACGAATGGCACTGACTTAAGCCGTCATTCCCGCGCAGGCGGGAATCCAAGAGTCTCGACACCCTGAAAAAACTGGATTCCCGCCTGCGCGGGAATGACAAAATCGTGGCTTTGGCGTTAATTCAGTGCCATTCAACCATAGACAATACTCGGCGCTTATAGCTTCCAGCTTTCAACCCTAAACCCTAAACCACCCTCATTCCCGGTACAGCGCCGCTGTCGGGCTCGAGCAGGTAAATCCCTTTGTTGTCGCCGGCGGCTAGCACCATGCCTTCTGAAAGACCAAAGCGCATTTTCCTGGGGGCGAGATTAGCCACCATCACCGTGAGCCGCCCTTCGAGATCTTCCGCTTTGTAGGCCGATTTGATGCCTGAGAACACGTTGCGGGTTTCACCGCCGAGATCCAGAGTCAGCTGCAGGAGCTTGTCGGCGCCCTCTACAGGGGCTGCTTTAAGGATGCGGGCAACGCGAAGATCCACCTTGATAAAATCATCAAAACTAATTTCCGCCGCTAAAGGCTCGTCGGCCAGCGGGCCTGTTAGGGCTGCCGCGCTTGTCTGGTTTTCAAGGGCTGCAAGAGCCTCTTTGCCCGCCTCGATCATGGCGTCGACTCGATCCTTTTCCACCCGCTGCATCAGGGGTTTAAAGCTGTTGATGCGGTGATTGAGAAGCGGGGTGATATTGCCCTGCCAGCGGAGCTCGTCGTTGAGAAAGGCTTCCGCCTCCGCCGCCATGGCGGGCAGCACCGGTTTGAGGTAAAGCATCAGCACGCGGAACAGATTGATGCCCAGGGAGCAGATAGCGTTGACATCCCCTTCTCGACCCGCTTCCTTGGCCAGTTTCCAGGGTTCCCGTGCCGCTATATATTCATTGGCGGCGTCGGCAATGGCCATGATTTCGCGAATGGCGCGGCCAAATTCCCGTTTTTCGTAGGCCTCGGCAATGGTGTCGCCCGCAGCGATGGCTTTTTGCCAGAGATCGGCGTCGGCAATATCCTCGGCGAGGGGGTTGTCGCCGATAATTTTGGCACAGCGGCTGGCAATATTGACCACCTTGCCCACCAGGTCGCTGTTCACTGTCTGAATAAAATCTTCGAGAGTGAGGTCCAGATCTTCGAC
>JBFXIU010000317.1:0-3874 GCA_050175615.1 Porticoccaceae bacterium
CCCTATTCTGGCTGGAGTTGTCGAAAATATACGCCCTATCTGAAAGACGAATTGCATCAACCAATAGATCAAGAGACCTGAAGTAGCGCTCAATGATCTTGTCTTCAGGCACATCATGACCATGCATCTTAACGCGATGCCGTACCCGCGAAATATTAATCTCCGGATCTTCAGTGGCTACGTAGTAAAGATAAATCCGAAACCCAGCAGCCTTGGCCCGATCCAAAAAATCGACCTTATCTGACGACGACATTACCGTCTCGAAAGTGAAGTCGATGTTCTGCTCTAGCAACTTGTGGCGAATGAAGTCGGATACGACAGAGGCGAAATAAGAATTGACCAGAGCAGGTTCAAGACATAGCCGGCCCTTGTCAAAACGAAGCTGAGAAACCTCCGAGGAGAGCCCTGCGTTCGCCAGAAAGGTGGACTGTCTGAAAAAGGCCAATACCTCTTCAGCATCGACGCACACCTCGAACGCGGCAAAATCAATGCAACCAGATTGTCGCCATACTTTCTCTATGTCGTCCGGATTGATATACACGCCGAGCAGCGCCTCCGGGATAACTTCCTTCATGGTGCTTTTACCAGACCCATTCGGACCGGCAAACATCCGCAGTCGTGGCACGAGCTCTACTTCCTGAGACGAATTTTTGTGCCAGGAGTGACTACCCTGCCAGGGTGCAAAGCCTTCAGAATGGTCCTGGAACCATCAGGATTCGACTTGACCAGTTGCCCGTCCACGACCTCAAGCACACTGCTGCCCGACTTCAGTGCCCGATCATAAGCCTTTCGAACAGCATCCTTGGCAAGGCTTGGGATGTCGCCTTCCTGAATGGCTATTTTTTTCGTTCCTGCTTGCATCATTTTCTCCAAACGACTAGCAAACTGCCACCCTGACTTTTTCAGCCAGGATATTACAAACCAACTCTGGTCATGATAGCCTGAAGCCCAAGAAACGGCCAACGGCATCATGCTGCCGCCAGCGATCGGATGTTGCCACCCTCTGACTGAAGAGGCAACTACTGAGGATTTCTTGGTCGTTCGCCAAGAAGGTCAGCGCCAAGTTCGACTGGTGCATCAAGCATTACCACCTTGATGCAATCACCTCGCTGGGGTGTCGGGTTAGCTTTTGGCGCACCACCAATTTGCGATGCAATGTATCTCAATCACACTCAACTGGTAACTCTTATGGCAAGCACCACCATGGATCTGGTTGAAAATGAATGGACAAGGATTGAGGGTTTGAACGTGTGCGGCGGTTCGCTGACATTGACGATGCAGCGAAAACACCCCACAATCACCGCATGAAATACGGTGAATATATCTGGCAATCGCCGCATTGGCCCAACTGGCACTACGATCTCGCCACATTGGCAGAGCCCCTCTCGGCGGTTAGCCGTGCCCAGGGCCTGCTGCTGGGTCGTCTTGCAGACGTTGGCATGGCGTTGCGTGACGAAGCCAGTCTGGCCGCACTCACTGACGATGTGATTCAAACCAGTGCCATTGAAGGCGAGACATTAAATGTGGCCAGCGTTCGTTCCTCGGTCGCTCGACGCCTGGGCGTGGATATCGGTGCCCTGGCCCCGGTCGATCGGCACGTCGATGGCATAGTGGACATGGTGCTGGACGCCACCGGCAATGCAAAATCCCCTCTGACATCTGAACGCTTGTTCGGCTGGCACGCTGCGCTGTTCCCGACAGGTTATTCTGGAATGAGCCGGATCCGTACAGGTCAGTGGCGAGACGATGCCACCGGCCCCATGCAAGTCATCTCAGGCTCTATCGGCCGGGAGAAGGTCCATTTTGAAGCACCACCAGCCAGCCAGTTGGGTGCTGAGATGACACATTTCTTGGCTTGGCTGAACACCACACCCCTAACAGAGCCCGCCCTGGTGCGCGCTGGCCTGGGACACCTATGGTTCGTAACGCTACACCCCTTTGATGATGGCAATGGCCGGATTGCCCGCGCCATTGGTGATTTACTGTTGACGCGCGCTGATGGCAGCCCTCAACGGTTCTATAGCCTTTCGGCGCAAATTCAGCGTGAACGCAAGGCCTACTATGACATTCTTGAGCAGACGCAAAAAGGCGGAATGGACGTCACCCTCTGGTTGAAATGGTTCCTGGCTGAGCTGCTGAAAGCAGTCGAACAGGCACACATCACCCTGGATCAGGTGCTGGCCAAGGCAAAATTCTGGCAATGGGCGGCAACCATCCCGATGAATGAACGGCAGATCAAAGTGTTGAACCGGTTGCTGGACGGGTTTGAGGGAAAGCTGACCACCCGCAAATGGGCGGCACTTGCCAAATGCTCGCAAGACACGGCCCTTCGGGATATTAAGGAAATGCTGCAACACAATGTGCTGCAGAAGACTGCTGCAGGCGGTAGAAGCACGCACTATGAAGTGTGTCATTTTGGTGAAGAATCAGAAGTCTGCACTATCTAAAAAAACCCAATATGGGTATGATCAGACCCAATATGGGTATAAAAGATGCTCCATCAATGTCACATAGTCTGTCTGATGCGTTGTTTTCCGGTACCAAACAGCGGGTGCTGGGCATTTTGTATGGCCAACCCACACGCAGTTTTTATGCGAACGAATTGATCAGCCTGGCTGGCTGTGGCTCGGGAGCGGTACAACGAGAGCTCGCCACATTAGCCAGCAGCGGCTTGGTCACCGTGAGGTCGGTTGGAAATCAGAAACACTACCAAGCCAATTCCGAGTCGCCGATCTTCGATGAACTATGCGCCATCATACTAAAGACGGTAGGCTTGGCTGACCCACTACGCGCTGCCCTCCAGCCTATGTCTGCCCAGATAACAGCAGCTTTTGTGTATGGTTCCGTCGCCAAAAAAACAGACACTGCCAGCAGTGACATTGATCTGATGGTGATCAGTGATAAATTGAGCTATGGGGAAATCTTCGCCGCCTTGGAAGAGGCCTGCGTGACCCTTGGTAGACCCATCAATCCCACAATCCTATCGAGGGATGAGTTTCACCAACGAATTACCAACAAAGAATCTTTTCTGACGCGGATCTTGGAGCAGCCCAAGATCTGGATCATAGGAGAGCGCAATGACATCAGCGTTTGAAAGCCTGAGCGGCCCAGGCAAGGCGTTACGAGCCGAACCTCCCGACAAACGAGAATTTGAAGGCTTGATACGATCAGGACATGCACGACTTAACGATGCTCTGAACACATCGTTGTCGATTGAGAGCCGCTTCGACCTGGCCTATAACGCTGCACATGCCTTGTGCCTGGCTGCTTTACGTTGGCATGGCTATCGCCCCAGCAATCGGTATGTTGTGTTCCAGCTGTTACCACATACCCTGAACCTCGGCCCTGGTGTCTGGCGTGTTCTCGACAAGTGTCATAACATCCGCAACCTGGGTGAGTATGAAGGTGACTTGAACGTCGATCACCGTATCGTCACAGATCTGGTTGCAGCCTGCCAATCGGTTGCTGACCGTGTCAATGCTTTAGCACCGCTGCAGTAAGTTCGACAACAAATAGATGAAGCCTGACTGTACCAAACTACGCTAACCACCTGATTAACAATTACTTTTACCTATTTCAACCTACGCTCAGCTTCGTCCTGTTTCTCTATACAGACACGATCAAACGCAAACTCAACGCACAAACTGCTTTGCCTCTTCAAGGTCGGGATGATCAAAGGCTAGTTCAAACTCGTCAAGCTCCTGCGAAGTCATGCCAACGTCAATGGATTGGCCCACGGTGCGCCATTGCAGCACGGCATTCACCACCTGCTGCAGGATGTTCAAAGCCTGGTCGTTATCCAGAGAAAATTTAGATGCCTGGCTCATGAGCTGGGCCAGGCTGGTAATTGGGCCCGTATCTTCACTTAGCCAGG
>JBFXIU010000318.1:0-3853 GCA_050175615.1 Porticoccaceae bacterium
GGCCGCGCTCTATATTCAAAAAACTACCGTATAACAGCAAAAGGAGCCGCTTAAAAAACGGCTCCCTTTGCAAAGTTTGAGTTTGTTTGTTTTAGCATCCGGCCGCCACAACCGGATATGTGAAGAAAAACGAACATAGAAGAGGAGGTTGCTCGATGTCTAAAACTACGAAGAAAAGGAGACTGAGAAGGTTATCTCATGTGCGACGAAAAGAAGGAGGCTATCTCATGTTAGACGAAAAGAAGGAGGCTATCTCATGGATAGTATAGCATGCTTTGATCGTGAAAACAATCCCGTAGAAGTAGTTTTATCAAGGCTGGACAAGGTTAAGCGCGTTCATAACGGCTACATAGCGCGCTGTCCGGCACACGAAGATCGCAATCCGTCGCTGTCAGTAACCGAAGGTAGCGATGGCCGAGTGCTGTTAAAGTGCTTTGCTGGTTGCAGCACAGAAGATATTGTAAAGGCCTTGGGCTTGACCATGGCCGATTTATTCCCTCACGAAGAAAGACCACTACGAAAACCTTATAAGCAAAGCCAAAAGCCAACATATGTTTACACGGACGCAGAAGGTAAACCACTATTTGGGATCATACGCACGCCACAAAAGAAGTTTGAAGCTGTGCATCCTAATGATGGTAGTTGGGCTTACGGCATGGGCGGGGTTAATCCTACGCTTTACCGGTTGCCGAGGGTCGTTGAGGCCGTGAGCAAGGGTGAGCTTGTCTTTGTCGTAGAGGGTGAAAAGGACGCCGACAACATGGCGAAAGTGGGCCTTACAGCAACGACTAATCCGTTTGGCGCCGAGAAGTGGAAGCCAGAATATGCCGATTGTTTGGTTGGCGCTGACGTGGTGATTATCCCGGATAACGACGACGTGGGCCGTAGGCACGCCGAACAGGTGGCAAGGTCGCTGGTTGGTAAAGCCAAGAGTATTAGGGTATTGGAACTGCCGAACCTGCCAGAAAAGGGCGATGTTTCAGACTGGCTTGCGGCCGGGGGCACAAAAGAAGAGCTTTTATCTATGGCCGAACAGGCGCCGGAGTATAAACCGAAAGAAGAGACGCAAGAAGAGACAAGGGTCGCTGTAGAGTTACCGCCGCCGATACGGGACCTTGGCCACGCTTTGGTGCTGGCTGAGCTATGGCGTGATCGCTACAGGTGGGCTGATCATCGCAAAAGCTGGATGGCATGGACTGGTAAGCGGTGGGAGCCGATTACCGATAATCAGGTCGCGACTGAGGCGTCGGCTGACTTAAGGGCCGAATATGCCCGCAGGGTGCCCATGGCGCGCGGAGAGGATGAGATAAAGCGGCTGGCGGCGGCCGTGGTCGAGACGTGCTTCTTTTCAAAGATAAACGGCGCGCTGTCTTTTTTGAAAGGCATGGCGGGTTTTCACACGAACCCCGAAGAGTGGGATGCTGACCTTTGGGCCTTGAATTGCGATAACGGCATTATCGACCTTAAAACGGGCGAGCTAAAGCCACACACACCGGCTGCGCTGTGCACGAAGCTTGCGCCGGTTGATTACGATCCGAACGCTAAAGGTGAGAAGTGGGAGGCACACCTAAAGCGCTTCTTACCGAATCCGAACATTAGGCGGCAGGTCCAGCGCGACTTGGGACTTTCATTGACCGGGGCTAACTTGGACGAAATATTGCCCATATGGTATGGCACGGGTAGCAACGGCAAAAGCACTACGGCAAAAGTGGTGCTGGCTGTATTGGGCGATTACGCCGAGACAGCGCCAAAAGACCTTTTGATACTACAAAAACATGAAAGTCATCCCACGGAGATAGCGAATTTGGCAGGCAAGCGGTGCGTGTTTGCTTCCGAAATAGAGCAGGGAGCACGGCTAAACGAAGCGAAAGTTAAGCTTTTGACAGGTGGCGACAAAATCAAGGCGCGCTTTCTTTTCTGTGACTTTTTCGAGTTTGACCAGACATGGACCATTACGCTGTTTTGTAACCACAAGCCGGTAATTACGGGCACGGATTACGCCATATGGCGACGCGTGCGGCTGGTGCCATGGAGTGTAAAAATAGCCGAAGCAGAGAAGATACCACAAGATGAGATTATCCGCGAATTAGTGGCCGAAGGGCCGGCAATCTTGAAGTGGCTGCTTGATGGATTTGCCGACTGGCAACAGGACCACCACTGGATGGCTGATGAGGTAAAAGCAGCGACCGAAGAATACCGACAAGAACAAGACAGGCTGGCTGGTTTCTTTGCTGATTGCTGCGAGTTTAGACCACACTATGAAGTTGCTGTTGCTGATCTTTATAGCGCATACGTTGGATGGTGCGAGCGCGAAGGCGAAGAGCCACTGAAGAAGCGATCATTTGGCGAAAGGCTACGCAACCGTGGAATTGCACAAAAAAAACAGACAGGCGGGGCCCGTTTTTGGGTTGGAATTCGCCTTGTAAAAAATAGTGGCGTAGAGTGGCAAACTTTCCGTAAGTTTTCTATAGGGGACGACATAGAAAAAGTTACGGAAACATTGCCACTGAATGCCACTAATTTTTATGAACACGAACAACCGCTTCAAAACAACCTGGCGGATAAAGGCGGGCAAACTTTCCGTAAGTTTTCTATAGGGGACGACATAGAAAAAGTTACGAAAACATTGTCCGCAAATGCCTGCCTTTCTTCTGATCGTGAACAACCACCAGAAAATGACAACATAACCGCACAAAAACCACTGGATGAATGGCCGACATGTCGTGGTTGTAACCGTAAGGTGCCAGAAGTGGACAAGGCCGGGTTATGCGATGACTGCGTCGCAATCTATGTGCGGCAACGGGGGGGCGGTTAGCGTGGGGCGAATTATTTGTGGGCGTTGCAACCATTGCGGCGTATGGATTAACAGTGAAGGCAAGGCGCTGCCAAGGCGTATATCCGAAGCAATACCAAAAGCAATGGCCACTACGGCCAAACAAAGAAAAAGGAGGGCTAAAAATGAAGAGCTTATATCAGCAAATTAAACAAATAATTCCAGCGCAAAATTGGTGGGCGGTTTATGAGACCGCCGATGGTAAGGCCATGGTTGGGCGCCTTGCCTGCTGGGCGCTGTGTTCGCGCCAAGGTGGTTTTGATTTTGTAGGTGGCATGATGGACGGGAGGGGGTATGCAATAAGCACAGAAGACATCTCCAATTTCAGATTTTACATATATGCCGAAAACGTAGAAGAAGCGCTGAATAAAGGCGATGAGCTTTTGCAGCAAACACCGTTGAGGTGGGAGAAATGTCTCATGTAAAAACACTGGCCGCGGCCGTCGATAACGCCTTGCTCAACTTGTGCGTTTTGGTCGAGGAGGATTACGGCGGCCCGGACCAGATAACCGCGATCAGAGAAGCGCTTTTAGAAACATTAGAAGCCTACGTTGGGTTGGTAGCAGAGCTTAAGTTTCAAGAAGAAGAAGCCGCCTTTCGTGCGGCAATAAAACAAAAAAGGAGTGAACACATTGGAACTACAGGAATTAAAGAAGTTGAAGCAATTAGTAAATGAGTTTGTGGCCGACAGGCAGGCCCGAAAAAATAAGGTTACTGCCCGCGTCGATGAGATAGCGGAGGCAATCCGGCAGATGGACGCGAAGATTGCCGATGCCACGCGAAACTTGATGCACGCCGAGATGTCAGGAGACGAAGCCGCAAGGACAAAATTATCAAAAGATATCCACGACCTACAACTTGAAAAAGAACGGCTGGAGGGCCTGAGGGCGGCCTATGAAGTTGAAGGCCTAAGGGTGGGCTACGACGAAAAAAAACTTGCGGCCATAAAGGCGCAGGCGGCAAGGGCCAAGGCCGAACGGCAAAAAACATACCAAGACTTGATCGCACATAGAAAAGACT
>JBFXIU010000319.1:0-3806 GCA_050175615.1 Porticoccaceae bacterium
GCATTGTCGATGACAATGGCTTTTTATGGATCTATGGGTGATCAAAGGATGTGATCATACGCGGTGGCCACAATATTGATCCCGCCATGATCGAAGAAATTCTTGCTAGCCACCCCCAGGTACAACTCTCTGCCGATATAGGTCGCCCCGACAAATTCAAAGGCGATTTACCCATGGCGTATGTCCAACTGAAAACAGGCGGCGACATCACCCCAGAAGATTTGATCAGTTATTGCCAGACACATATGCAAGAGCGCGCTGCGATTCCAGTAGAAATCGTCTTGATTGATCAAATGCCACTTACTCCTGTGGGTAAAGTCTTTAAACCAGCTTTGCGGATTGATGCGATGAAGCTTGTAGCAAAAAGGGTTGCCGAGTCGGTGATATCTGGCGCGCATACAGTGGACATTCTCGTCGATGAATCAAAGCGCCGTCCCAAAATTATTTTGTGCATACCGTCTGCTGGCGAAGACTTGACAACATTGATTGCCAAGCTCAATGAAGCATTCAAAGGTTTTGATTTCTTAACGGAGATCGTGGCCAGCTAAACGTAAATTGACGCACCTGTAGGTTATTGAGAAAACATGATCGCAACCACGGTTGTTGTACCCACATCAAATTGACTTGTGATAATGAAAATCACAGTTTTTTATTGTTAAAAGAGGACAATCCTAAATGAATTTTAGTCTTACATCTGAGCAAAAAGCATTGATTGAATCGGCAAAAATATTTGCTCAGGATCATATTCGCCCCAACTACAGATTACGTGACCAGCAGGGTGAAATACATCGCCCTACATTAAAGAAAATGGGCGATATGGGATTTTTTGGTATTGAACTCCCAGAGAATGTAGGAGGCTTGGGACAGAGCTGCCTCACTGCGGGGCTTGTCGTTGAAAGCCTCTGCAGTGATGACCTCAATCTCGGCTATATCTCAATTACCGGTTCTTTGCTGGCGCAAATAATGGTCAATTTTGGCAAGCCTGAAGTGGTCAACCCCTGGATAACAGGCTTGCTGCGCGGTGATTATATTCCTGCCATCGCCCTCACGGAACCCGGTGGTGGTTCCGATGCCGCAAACCTGAAATTAAAAGCTCAACGCAATGGCGACTACTACGTTATAAACGGTGAAAAAACCTCTATCAGCATGGCGGACCAGGCGGATTTCGCCATTGTTTTCGCTCGCACTGGCACGGCTGAGCAACGTGCCAAAGGCATCAGTTCATTTTTGGTACCACTGGATTCTCCAGGCATTACACGCACAACGTTTGACGACCACGGCACCCGCAGTGCCGGTCGCGGCTCCCTGTTTTTCGATGATGTGCGTATTCATTCAAGCCTGCTCCTTGGTGAGGAAAACAAAGGTTTTTCTCAGGTTATGGCGGGGTTCGACTACAGCCGCGCATTACTTGGCATTCTCTGCCTGGGGGTTGCCCGGCTATCTCTGGACGCCGCCTGGGAATACACCAAGGAGCGCTTCACCTTTGGCAAACCGTTGCACGAATACCAGGGGGTGAGCTTTCCCCTTGCCGAAGCAGAAACCCAGTTGGCTGGTGCCCGGCTGTTGTGCCTGCAGACATTGTGGCTAAAAGATCAGGGTTTACCCCACACCAGTGAAGCGGCGATGTGTAAATGGTGGGGACCAAAACTGGCCTATGACATCGTCAATACCTGTTTGCTGACCCACGGCCACAGCGGCTATTCCAAGGATATGCCCTTTGAGCAGCGGCTTCGCGATCTGCTGGGATTGCAGATTGGCGACGGTACTGCCCAAATTATGAAAATGGTCATCGCTCGGGAGAGCATAAAATCATGATAGAACCCTGAGATATTTTTTAGACATTTAAAAAGCTTACTCACAGAAAGACTTTTTGAGTTCCTGATGAACTCAGGGATTGCTTTTGCCTGAAATTTCGCTGGCTCTGACAAATCTGGAACAGAAAAAAGGCGATACGCATCTGAAAACGGGAACGTATCGCGCAATCAAGGCAATGAAGCTAGTGCCTCAACAACCGTAAAAGCTTAACCACATTCAATAATGGGAGAAGGCAATGAATTATCAATTTAATAACAACACAACAAAGGCTTTCAAAAAGAAAATAACCTGTATTTTATTAACGGCAACAGCATATGCGCCTATAGGCGCCTATGCTGCTTTGGAGGAAATTATCGTTACGGCAAATAAGCGGGCTGAAAATGCCAACGACATCGGCCTTTCCATTGCTGCGGTGTCTGGAGAAAAACTCGCTGAACAGAAGCTTACGTCCTTGGAAGAAATTACTTCTGTAGTTCCTGGGCTTGTCTTTACCACCAGCCAGCAAAACACCCCTATTTTGACTTTGCGCGGTGTTGGATTTAATGAAAGTTCTCTGGGCGTTTATCCTGCTACCAGTATTTATGTGGACGAAGTGCCGCTGCCGTTTCCTGTTATGGCCGCTCATAGTGCCTATGATTTGGAGCGAGTGGAAGTTCTCAAAGGGCCTCAGGGTGTATTGTTTGGCCAGAACTCCACGGGAGGAGCGATAAACTTTATCGCGGCGAAACCAACGGAAGAATTATCCTACGGCGCCGACCTCAGCTACGGTCGTTTTGATAAAATTGAAACCAATGCCTTTATCAGCGGAGCCTTATCAGAAAAAGTCGGCGCCAGGCTGGCCGTACAAAATGTTCAGGCCGACGAATGGCAAAAAAGCGTCACAAGGGACGATGAAAACGGAAAGGAAGATTACACTGCTGGGCGATTGCTGTTAAATTTCCAACCGACAGAAGCCAGCGAGGTGTCTGTAAATATTAATGGTTGGCGCGACAAGTCCGACCCTCAGGCCTTTCAATTTGTCGCCGCTTCCCCAAAAAGATTTGATCTTGCCCCGGATGTTGCAGCTCTTCAGGTTGCGGCACCTTATGCTGAAGAGAATCCCCGCTCTGCGGATTGGTCGCCAATTACGGATCCTTCTGGAGACCGAGAGTTTTTTCAGGGATCGGTACGGGGCGATTTTGACTTGACCGATTCTCTTACTCTTACTGCCTTGGCATCCCATAGTGAATTTGAGCAGGATCAACGTCAAGACGGTGACGGCTCCCATTTGGTTACAGGGGACTTCGTGTTCAATAAAGGGGAAATTGAATCCAGCATTGCTGAAATACGTCTCGCCAGTGATGATGGTTCTGCGCTGCGTTGGCTCGCCGGTGTTAACTACGAAGACAGCAGCACGTTCGAAAACCAACTTTATCAGCATACCGATAATACCAACTACAGACCCTCAGCACTTTATATCAGCAGAAGCGGCCTGGAACTGGCTCAATCTATCGAGTCTTATGCGGTTTTTGGCAATATTGACTATCAAATAACGCAAGATCTGACGTTCAAGCTGGGTGGACGTTACACCGACACCACTATTGATGCTAACGGCTGTACTATCGCTGCGCAAAATGCACCCGGCGCCATTGATGCTTCAGGAGGAAGCGGCGCTAACTTTGCCAGACTTTTCAATATACTCGGCGCTCGCAGTGGCAGAGCATTTGATCCTATCGGACTTGGCGATTGTTATACCCTAGACGAAGATGCAGCTCCTGCTGATCCCAGTCAAGTTGTTCCTGGCGTGGTATATGGAGTGCCAGGCATTGAATATGTCAATTCGCTGGGTGAAGACAATGTATCATGGCGAGCTGGCGTCGATTATCGCTGGAATGAGGACACGCTTATCTATGCCAATATTTCTCAGGGCTATAAGGCCGGCAGCTATCCTACCCTTGCAGCCTCAACTCACAATCAGTTTAAACCTGTTACCCAGGAGTCTGTTTTAGCCT
>JBFXIU010000320.1:0-3830 GCA_050175615.1 Porticoccaceae bacterium
GCATTGGCGAGCACATTAACAAACACCTGGGTCAGTTGGTGAAGATCTCCCCGCACCCTAAAATCTTCGGCAATTGTGACGCGAAATTCAACCACTTTAGCACCTTTGTCCAGTTTCAGCAGTTGAATGGCGCTGTTCAGAGCCCTGTTGAGCACTATGGGTTTAAGCGTGAGCTGGCTGTCACTGCGGGAAAAATCCATCAGAGTATTAACAATGGTGGAAATTCGTTGGGTCAGTTCGAGAATGATTGCCGCATTTTTTCGTGTCTCAGCATCCGTCGACTCTGCCAATAAATCCTGAGCCAGACAAGAAATACCTGTTACAGGGTTGCCGATTTCGTGGGCTACGCCTGCTGCCAGCCGGCCTACGGAGGTCAGTCTTTCCGCATGGCCTAGCTCCTGTACCAAGCGAAGCCTCTCGGTTACATCTTCCATAAGTATCACCTGGTAGCCTGCATAGACCGGAGAGTTTTCTTCAATACGGTGTTTGCTGAGGTGGTACCAGCAAACACCCCTGCGGCGATCCTCCATTTCATGGGCGGGCCAGCTGATGTCCTTGGAGGCGCAGAATTTTTCCAGAGTCTTGCCCCAGGGTGGGGGCAGGTCACCGATATTCGCGCCTTCCATGCTGACGGCCTCCAAACCTGTGTACCTGGTCATGGCCAGGTTCCACAGTAAAATTTCTCCGCCTGAATCAATAGAGCAGACGCCGATGGGCAAATTTTCCAGGGTGTGGCGGTGATAAAGGCGCAGCTTGTTAAGCTCGGCGGCGAGCCCGGAAAGTACGCTGCCAGTGCTGGTGAGCTGGGCTTCCAGTAGGCTGATATCATCGACAGGGGTGCCGCCGCCAAAAGGCATAACGCTGTCCATGATCTGTTCTGCCGCCAGAGTACCAAGTTTAGCGCTCAACTGGTAACTGAGGCGATCGCGAAGCATGCGCATTGCCAGCGGGCGATGATCGTCGAGACTAATGCTGAGGGTGCTGACAGCGGCTTTCAATTCTCTGCCCGCTGCCGGCGAGCCGATGGATGCCGCCAGCCTGGACTCAATGTCGTCGAGGCTGGTGATGGCCAAGCTCTGTCTTTGTGGTGTGGGCAGATTGTCCACCATGCATTGAAAACCGTGGTGGCGTTCGCTGTCATCGGTGCGGGTGACAATGGAAACACTCAGCGCCACCAAAAGGTTCGCCACTAGAGACTCGATGAGCCAAAATGGCCAGTTTTCAGATCCGGTTGCGATGTGAATATCGAACAATAACGGTGGCGAGACATTAAAACACACAGGGAAAACGACGCCATACATCCAGAAACCGCTGCCGACGGCCAAGCCGCAAAGGAATCCTTTGCGGTTAATTTTCGGCGCATAAAGAGTGGCAATGATACCGGGCAATAGCTGGATCACGCCGATCATGCCGGTAATACTCAAATCGGTAACACTGTTGGATTCATTCAGTGTTGTAAAAAAGCCGACGCCAACAAGCCAGGCGCAACTGATCCAAAAGCGACGTCTGTTGAGCCAGACATCCAGGTCGGCATTGCCGCGCCACTGTCCGGGTCGAACCAGATAAGAAATAACCAGAATTTTTCCCAGGGCGATCGCAGTTACACTGAGCAGGCAGGCGCTGATGAACAGCATGGTTACCAGGCTGAGATAGTAGAGCCAGGTAATCCCCAGGGTGGCAGGAAGTACAGAAATATACTGCTGCAGCGGTACGTTCAGCGGCAGGTACAGACCAGCCCAGAGCACGGGAAACAGGGGCAGGGTTATTAACAGTAAAAGAAAAGGCACCATCCAGGACGATGTTGAGTGTTTTGGCCACCAGTTTGATAATGTTTGCATAAAGCCCTGTTGGGGTAGCAGCAGGGCCATTGGAAACAGCAACAAGATCAGCGCATAAGCGCTGTCAAAGCGGAGAATCACCTGATCCTGGCCACTGGATTCCGCCCAGGTGTTGAGTTCCTGAAAACCGCCGAAAACCAGTTGCACAGCCACATATCCGCAGCCTATCAGAGTAATGAGGGCAATGATTGTGGCGAAGGCCGTAACGCCGGGCAGTGCTTTTGCCGATTTGCCGGGGGCGCCATAGAAGTAGATAAAAATTGCCGCGATAATAATCACAGCAGTGATCAGGCCGAGGCTGTCGCTAAGGCTCGAATTTCCGGTATCACTAAGCTGGGAGGAGAAAATACTGAATTGAGCTGCGGCTATGGGCAGGCTGGCGATGAACAGCAGTGCAGCGCTCGCTTTTGCCACCATTGGTGTGCGAAATCGGTAGACAAGGAGGTCGGGCAGCGTGGCAAAGGCATGGCTGCGGGAAATCCAGCGCAATGGATCAATAAACAGCGGCGAAAAAATAAAAATGCCGCCAAAAGCAGCCAGCCCCATTAACCCCGCCACACCGTAGCGACCGATGATTTCAACGGCGCCAAAAAAAAAGAGCGTGCCGCTGACTCCCATAAACGACAGGGCAAAAATGACGGGATGTTGCCAGAATCTGTCGGGAATCGCCGGGAGCTGTGACAGCGTGGCGATGCCAAGAAAAAGCAGGGCAAAGATGACAAAGCTGATTTGTAAATCCATGGTCAGATAACCCGTCTGCGCCGCTGCCACAGCCAGGTTGCAATGATGAACAGCCCCCAAAGGATATAGGGTCTGACCCAGTTTATTCCTGGGGATATCAACCAGTGAATGGCCATGGGCAGAAGGACGCAGGCGAGGAGAACCAGGAATGCGGAAAGACGATGATTGAGCATAATGTCAGGGGTTCCTTGCTAACGTTGAAACAGCCGCACAGCTCGTCAATGTCTCAGAGGGGCAGCGCAAAATCAAGCCGTCGATTAAGGGCTATCTCCGTTGGCGACAGCGTACAGCCGTAGGCAAGCACTTCGACCCCCGCGGCTATCGCCCGTTTTAAGGTTTCTGCGTACAGGGGGTCAATGTCCACAGCAACGCCGACCCGCTTTGCGCCGCTGTGCTGCACACAGAAAAACAACACCGCTCTATGCCCCTGTTCGACCATGGCCATGAGCTCGCGCAGATGTTTTGCGCCGCGGCTGGTTACAGCATCGGGAAAGCTGATTAGGCCGCCGGGATTTTCCAGGGTGACATTTTTGACTTCGACAAAACACTGCTGCTGGTTTTTGTCGAGGAGCAAGTCGATGCGGCTGTTTTCTTCGCCGTATTTAACCTCGGTGCGAATACGGTCGTAGCCATTGAGCTCTGTTATCGCCCCCGCCTCAATCGCTTCCCTCACCAGTTGGTTGGGTCTGGAGGTGTTGACTCCAGCAGTGAAGCCAAGGCTGGTGGTGGTGATTTCCAGAGTTCCCGGCAGTTTCCGTTTCGGGTTGTCGCTCAGCGAAAACCAGCACGGGGTTTCGGCAACCACACAGTGTTTCATTGAGCCGGTGTTGGGGCAGTGGACGGTGATGATGTCGCCGTTGGCAAGGCGTACATCCGCCAGAAACCGCTTGTAGCGTTTGATCATCGTGGCCTGAGTGAGCGGGGGGTCAAATTTCATAGCTTGCCTTCCAGTGCCTTTGTCAGTCGTTCGATGGCGACCTGTAAGCGGGGCAATTCTTCGGTATAGGAAAAGCGGACATGGCTGACAGCGCCATTGCTGCCGAAATCTGTTCCCGGTGTAAAGGCGACATGGGCGCGGTTGAGCATTTGCCAGCAGAACTGTTCACTGTCCGCAGCCAAGCGGTCAATGCCGGCATAGATGTAAAAGGCTCCAGGCGGTGCATAGGGAATAGCGAATCCCAGCTGCTGTAATTGCGGCACCAGGAAATCCCTGCGGGTCTTGAAAATCTCCCGGCGCTGTTCGTAAATGTC
>JBFXIU010000321.1:0-3829 GCA_050175615.1 Porticoccaceae bacterium
CGCCGTTTTGGTTCAACCTCCATGCCGGTGATTTGGGGCATACCTTTGTTGTCGGGCCAACGGGATCCGGCAAGAGTACCCTGTTGGGGCTGATCGCGGCACAGTTTCGCGGGTACCAACATGCACCGATTGCTGCCTTTGACAAGGGCATGAGTTTGTATCCGCTCTGCGTGGGGGCTGGTGGCGACCATTACAACATCGGTCATGAATCGCTCTCTTTTGCCCCTTTGCAACACATCGATGAATCAGAAACTGAATTTTCCTGGGCAGCCAATTGGATTGCTTCTTTGGCTGAACTGCAGAAACTGACCATTCTGCCGGGCCATCGTAATGCCATTCACACGGCCCTTGCAACCTTGCAGCATAATCCGGGGCATATGCGTTCGCTGACTGATTTTTGGCATGTCTGTCAGGATGAAGAACTGAAAGTGGCTCTGACCCATTACACCGGCAAGGGTGCCATGGGGCATTTGCTGGATGCCAAGGAAGATAGCCTGGCTGTTTCTCGATTTATGGTCTTCGAGATCGAGGATCTGATGGAGATGGGGGAGGCCAATATGATCCCCGTGCTTCTGTACCTCTTTCGTCGGTTTGAAAAATCGCTGACAGGGCAGCCATCGCTGCTGATTTTGGACGAGGCCTGGGTGATGCTTGGCCATCCGGTGTTTCGGGCAAAGATACGAGAGTGGTTGAAAGTCCTTCGTAAAGCCAATTGCGCGGTGGTGCTCGCCACGCAGAGTCTTTCCGATGCCCAGAATTCAGGGATCATGGATGTATTGGTCGAATCTTGCCCGACCAAGATTTTATTGCCGAACCATTCGGCACGGCAGGAAAATCAATGCAACCTGTATGTGGATATCGGCTTGAACAGCCGTCAGATAGATATCGTCGCCAATGCTATACCCAAACGCGATTACTACATCATCGCTCCCGGCGGACGTCGGCTGGTGCAGCTGGCGCTCGGTCCTCGGGCACTCGCCTTCATTGGCGCTTCGGATAAAGAGAGCCTTGCCAGGATCAGGCAGTTGTTGGATGAGTGTGGTCCGGAAAATTGGCCTGATGCATGGCTGGAGGAGAGACAGGTATGAAAAAACAGTTGTTGGTCATCGCCTTGAGTGTGGCTGTTGTGCGGCCGGTTGCGGCTGAAGTGGTATTTTGCACTAATTGCTCAAACTTGTTCACCCAGGCCCTGGATCGGGTCACAAACGTTTCGCAACTCAGTACCTTGACCCGCCAGTACACAGAGGCGATTCAGCAGACCGCGAAGCAGATTCAGATGGTGCAGAACATGATTCAGAATACCACGTCATTGCCGGGGGCGCTGAAAAATCAATTTGCCGGTCAACTCACCAAGCTGGCGTCTCTGACCAGCACGCTGAAAACGCAACGTGGTGAACTCACTGCTTTGGCAGAGGTGTTCAACACCCTGTTTCCAGAGCAGTCAGTGTTTGCCGATTTGGCTGACGCCACCCCGGCGGAGATCGCGGCGGCAAATAAAACCTACCGCGATCATTACAACGCCTGGTCCAGTGAAGTGGATAAGGCCTCCCAGGCAACGTTCCAGCTTTCTGGGGAACAGTTACAGGAACTTCAGGATGCGGGGGAGTTGGACAGCTACATCAACAATTTGCTCAATACCCCTGATGGCCAGATGAAAGCCCTGCAGGCGGGGAATCAGTTGGCGACGATCCAGGTCCAGGAGGTCAGGAAGCTGCGGGAGTTGATTGCGACCAACGCGCAATCAACTCTGGCTGGTCAAATGAAAGCGGAAAAGGAATCGCAGATGCAAGCCGAACGCTGGCAAAGTGCGACCAGTACCGATGGGTATGATTTCTCTAAATACAGCGAGGCTGTCCCGTAAATTAAGGCACTGGTTTGCTGTACTTGCTGAAGTCATACCCTGACGTATCGGTCGCTTCCTTCCAGGCTTTCATCCTTTCGTCGTCGGTTTTTGGCTTGGCCTGTTGGATATTCTGCGTTTGTTGTATCGAGCTATTATTCGTTACTTTTTGTGAGCTTTCTTTGCTCTTGTCGCATCCAGAAAATATGATTCCGGAAGAAACGAGTAGAATGATCAAAAACGATTTTTCGCGCATTTTGAAGCCTCTGCTGTTTGTTGGGGTTTTTCTATTGATCATAATATTGAGTGGTCAATACTGCTATGCATCTCCTGGTGATGTTGTCTACAATATTTTAGAAAAATTTTCCACAAAAGCATCATCCTATGGCAGTTCATTGCAGATATATGCAGAAAAAATATTTTATTGGTGTCTTGTTCTTGATTTTGTATTGCTTGGTGTTCGGGTGTCGTTAAATAGAGACGAAATTGCTTCTACGGTGAAACAATTTGTGCTTATGTTGCTGTTTGCTGGGTTTATTTTTTCCGTAATCAAGAATTACAGCGTTTGGTCAATGAACCTGATCAATGGTTTGCGTACACTGGCGGCCAGCTTGGGAGGGCCCGATATCACTTTGGACGCGTTCAGGATTGGCGCGAATATCGTCAAGCAGATCGTTGATAAGACATCGGCTTGGGCGCCGATCGACTCGTTGGGGTACCTCATTTTGGGTTGCATCATAATGACCTGTTTCGCGCTGATGGCGGCTCAAATCATTCTTATTAAGTGTGAGGCCTTTGTGGCTATGAACGCCTCGATTCTCTTGCTTGGTTTTGGTGGGTCAAGCCTGTTGAAGGAGTATGCCATCAACACCATGCGCTATGCCCTGTCCGTGGCCTTTAAACTGTTCGTGTTGCAACTGGTCTTGGGCATCGGTCTATCCTTTATCACCGAATTCGAGACAACGGATGCGCATCTGTATGATTTACTTGTTCTCATTGGTGCCTCTGTTGTCCTGCTTGCCTTGGTGAAAACCATCCCGGATGTCTGCGCCGGTATCATCAATGGAACCCATACCGGTAATGGAGGTTCGCTTCTTTCCACTGGGGCTATGGTCGCTGGGGCAAGCGCTGCGGTCGGGGCTGCGGTTGGCGGCGGTATTGTCGCTTCAGCCAGGGGCGCAAGTACAACAAAGGCCGCGCTCGATATGGCGGGATATGAAGGAAAGACCGGTTGGGGCACGGCCAGAGCCACCGCCAGAAATCTTTGGAATGCCAATAGCGCGTCGAGACGTGAGCGCAACGCCTGGGGCTCTATTGGGCAACGGATGAATTCTCACCTTAAAGATGGACGAGACGCAGCCAAGTTGCAGGAGGATCTGTCATCCAGCATCGCAACCACATCAAAACCACCCCCTCTCTCCGACTCGGAGCCTACCGAAGAATCTTCCGGTAATTAATAGCATAATCAAAATAACCTGCTGAAAATTCAGTGGGTTGTCCCAAAGATAAGGGAGAAGCCGATGGCGTTTTGTCAAAAATCAGATCCATCACAGGACCGGTCTGCCCATGGAAATCCATATCTCAATGCACGCGAGGAATGGCTTGAACGTTATGGAACCTACATCAGCCGGGCAGCACAGTGGCGATGGGTGGCATTCATTAGTCTGAGTTTGTTGGCCGTATCTCTGGGCGGCAATGTGATGCAGGCCAGGCAGGTTAAGGTCATTCCCTATGTGGTTGAGATGGACAAGTTGGGCAAGGTGAGCAATGTGGCCCGGCTTGAACAGTCATTTTCCACGCCAAGAAACATGATCCAATCGGAGATTGCAGATGCGATCGTCAACTGGCGGACTGTGACCGCTGACACCGAGTTACAGAAACAGATGATCAAGCGTTTGTCCCAAGTCATCTCTGGGAGTGCAACCGGGGTTTTGAAACAGTGGTTCGAGGAAAACAGTCCTTACGAGATTGCCAAAGCCGGAAGACTGG
>JBFXIU010000322.1:0-3807 GCA_050175615.1 Porticoccaceae bacterium
ATTTGTTTGGCCCTGAGGTCAAAGGCGTTCTCGACAAAATAGAAAGTGAACGCAAGCGGGTTGCCGCTGGTGAAGAGTCCGAATTGATGGATCTGTTGATTTCAAGAAAATGGCTGGACATGTTCGGGCCTTTCTCCAAACATCCCCGCGATGTTGTCAGCGCAGAGCCGGTGCGAATTGTTGACCCCGCTCAATTGAGCGGCGCCAATCCAGTGCAGATTATGGATATGGGAGATAAGTCATGAGTGTCAATCTCGATCGTCGCGGTTTTCTCAAAGGCCTGGCTGCGGTTTCTGGAACTTTGGCGATGCCAAGCTTTGTCGCCGCCGCCGCAGAAAACGTTGCTGCCCTGGCGAAGTCAAGTGTTCCCAAGTACAACGACTGGAAAGATATTTTTCGCAATCAATGGTCCTGGGACAAGGTGGTAAGAAGCACCCATCACCTCAATTGCTGGACGCAGGCTCACTGCGCCTGGGATGTCTATGTCAAAGACGGCCTGGTGTTCCGTGAGGAGCAGGCGGGTGAATACGAACAGGTCAATCCAGAACTGCCCGATTTCAACCCCAGGGGTTGTCAGAAGGGCGGTTGCTTCAGCCACCGCATGTACGACGATACACGCATAACCCATCCCCTGCGCAGGGTGGGTGAGCGCGGTAGTGGCAAGTGGGAGCGGGTTTCCTGGGAGGAGGCACTGGATGATATTGCCGATGCCTATATCGACGCCACGGTGGAAGAGGGCACCGACCGCACCATTTGGGATCTGGGGCCTGGTATCGACCTGGGGGTGTCCACTGCGGCGCAGGGGCGCTTCAGCATGTTGACCCAGTCCATCGGTCTGGATATGGATGGCGAGATCGGCGACTCCCGTCGCGGCACATTGGAAACCTTTGGCAAAATCCACTTCGAACGCTCCGCTGACGATTATTTCAACTCAGATCTTATCCTCTTTTGGGGCGGCAACCCGGTTCACACCCAGATTCCTCAGGCGCACTTCTATATTGAGGCCAAGTACCGGGGCGCAAAGATTATTTCCATCTCGCCGGATCTCAACCCATCTGCCACCAAAGCGGATCTGTGGATTTCGCTGAAGCCGGGCACCGATGGTGCCCTGGCACTGGGTGTTTGTCACCTTATCGTCAAGGAAGGTCATGTTGACGAAGCTTTCGTCAAAGAACAGACGGACTTGCCGCTACTGGTGCGCGACGATACCAAGGAATTTCTTAAAGAAGCGGATATTCTTGAAGGCGGCCGTGAAGATTTCTTTGTTCTGTGGGACGAGGCTTCAAATGCTCCCCAGATTGCGCCTTTCCGCACCCTGACTCTGGGGGATTTAAAACCCAAGCTGGATGTGAGCGATAAGGTCACTCTAAAAGACGGCAAATCTGTCAAGGTGCGCTCGGTGTTTTCGATGCTCAAAGAGCGTCTCGAACCCTACACGCCAGCCCATGTTGCCAAACTCTGCGGCCTCAATGAAAAAGTGATCCGCCGTTTTACCAAAGAAATTGTGTCCGCCAGGGCAGTGTCCAGTATTGCCCAGACGACCATGTGCAAGTTCTATCATGGCAATCTGGCGGAGCGCAGTGTCGCCCTGATTTTCTGCCTGACCGGCAATATGGGGCGCAAAGGTGCCGGTTTTGCCGGTTTTCCCCTGCTGACACCGGACGGCGGCGACAAGTTTCAGGTTGCGCCCTCGCTGAAAGAAGCCAAGGAAACCTTTGCCAAGCTGGAGCCCATGATTGCCCAGCGTATTGCCAACGGCGACACCATGGAAATGGTCATGCAGGACTTTGGCGGCATGATGTTTCAGCCGGGAAATCCTCTGATTCGCTTGCCTATCTGGACGTCGGGAACCCTGTTCTGGAATGTTCATGGCGGTATCGGTGAACACTCTGCCGATCCTGCCCTCATTAAAAAATGGGATCTGAAAATCAAGCGTCCCATCTACCAGTATCTCGAAGAAAGTCTGGAGAAAAACTGGCAACCCCTGCATCCGCCGCCAGGGCGCGATCCCCGCATTATGTTCTGTATGGTGAGTAATACCATGAGGCGCATGCGCGGCAGTGAAAAATTGCGCGAAGTGCTGTGGCCGAAACTGAAAAAAATTGTGGTGTTTGATTGGCGCATCAACTCCACCGGCCGCTATGCAGACTATGTCCTGCCTATTGCGCCCTGGTATGAGCGCACCAGCCTGAAGTGGGTGACGCCCCTGTCCCCCTATCTGACAACCACCGAGGCGGCAACCAAACCCATGGGGGAATCCCTCAGCGACTGGGGCGCCGTGGTTATGCTCGCCAAGCATATTCAGCAGCGCGCCCTCGCACGGGGTATCACTACGGTGAAGAGTCCGCAAGGTCTGGATGTCAATCTCCATACTCTGTATGACGACCTCACCATGAATGGTGAGTTTAAGGAGGGTGATGACGACAAGGTGGCAAAAGCGATCTACGACCTCTCGGAAACCCACACCAAAATGACGTGGGAAGAAACCAAGAAAAAAGGCTTTGCCCGCTTTGAACAGCTGCCCCATGAGCCCAGTTCAATTGGCAACATGTGCGATATTCCCGAAAACGACACCATGGTGCCGCTCACCTATCACGTCAAGGATAAGGTGCCCTGGCCAACGGCTTCGCGACGGATTTCGTTCTATATCGATCACCCCCTCTATCTGGAAATGGATGAAGGGTTGCCGGTGTATAAGGAACCGCCGAAAATGGGGGGCGACTACCCATTGATGCTCACCGGCGGCAAAACCCGTTGGAGTATTCACTCCACCTGGCGCGACAGCGATCTTATGTTGCGCCTCCACCGCCCGGATCCGGCCATCCTGATATCGACAGCCGATGCCAAAGCCCGCGGTGTCGAAGATGGCGACTGGGTTCGCGCCTACAACGATATCGGTGAGTTCATTGCCCGTGCCCAGGTAACGCCGAGTATGCGTCCCGGCCAGTCTCTGATGTGGCATGCCTGGGAGAAATACCAGTTCCCCGGCAAAGGGGATATGAACAGTGTTTCGCCATCGCCGCTCAATCCCGTTGAGCTGTCCGGTGGCCACCCTCACCTTAAAGCGGGAATTCTCTCCGGCCAGTCATCCATGTATGACCGCGACACCCGGATCGAGATCGTCAAGCTGCCGAGGGGAGCCAAGGCGTGAGCGACGATTTTCTCGAAAGCCTGGCAACAGCCGCCGCCCGCAGCGAAACCTACGGACGGTTGGCTGAGGCCTTTCTCTATCCTCGAAACGGCAATAACGGCGTTTTAACCGGTGTCGAATATACGGCGGCCTTCGACCGCTCCGCCAATGAAAATGCCTGCTCGTTGCGGGGGTATGCCTATGCGCCCGAGGTTCATTCAACTGCACTCTATGAAGAACTGTTGCGGTTCTATCAGTTTTTCGGATTGAGCCGTGCACCGAATGCGGATATGCCTGATCATATCAGCGTGGAACTGCAATTTATGCAGTTCCTTTCATCTCTGGAGGCCAATGCCCTTGATCGGGGGGAGTCTCCCGAACCCATTCACCGCGCCCAGCAGGATTTTCTGATTCGCCACCTGTCGGTACTCGCCGGAGGTGTGCGCGAAAAACTCAGGAGTGATTCTGTCGCCTGCAAAATGTTGGTGGATTTGTGTTGGGATGTTGTCAGCTACGACCTGGCCAGATTGCAGCAAATTCTTAGTTACCGCATCGCCTGATCACTGCTCGGACTCTGTTAACACGCCCTAGTCAACCCATGCTGGAGTACTCTTTTGCCTGAATTATGTTTTGAAGGCCATGTTTATCAGGTCGATGATTTTGACACAGTGCTCAAT
>JBFXIU010000323.1:0-3793 GCA_050175615.1 Porticoccaceae bacterium
AACCATCGCAAGGCGGTGGTTGTGGGCTGCGGCCCTCAGGCGTTGAATTTGATCAACCGCGCAGAAAAGGAAGGTTGGGCCGGTTTTGACGTGGTGAGTGTATTTGGCGAACGCCCTGATGATACGGGTATCGCTGGGCATGAAATTCATCCACTGAACGAGTTGTTCGATTACGTATCCTCGCATCAGATTGATGAGGTGTGGATCGCGGTGCCGCTGGATCAAAGTCAGCAGTTAAAAGGCGTCCTTGATAATCTGAGATTCTCAACGGCCAATGTGCGTTTCGTGCCGGATTTATTCGGCTTGTTTTTGATTAATCATGGCGTATCCGAGATTATGGATGTGCCGATGATAGACCTATCTGCTTCACCTATGGCTGGAGTGAATCGGTTAGTAAAAAGTTTAGAAGATCGGGTATTGGCGTTTTTGATTTTGCTGGTCATCAGTCCGCTGCTTCTCGTGATTGCCATGGGGGTGAAGCTTAGCTCCAAAGGGCCGGTGCTGTATAAGCAAAAACGCCACGGCTGGGACGGCCAACCTTTCAATATTTATAAATTCCGCAGCATGAAAGATGGTGCTGATCAAGAGGGTGATGTCCCTCAAGCAGTGAAGGGTGATGGCCGAGTAACCCGCTTTGGCGCATTCTTGCGAAGAACGAGTCTGGATGAGCTGCCGCAATTCATTAATGTATTGCAAGGCCGAATGTCCATTGTCGGCCCGCGTCCACACGCGGTTGAGCATAACGAATTATATAAATCGCAAATTGACGGTTACATGCTCCGGCATAAGGTCAAGCCGGGGATCACGGGCTGGGCGCAAATCAATGGCTGGCGGGGTGAAACGAACACTTTGGATAAAATGCAAAAGCGGATTGAGTACGATCTGTTCTATATCGAAAACTGGTCGTTGGCGTTTGATTTGAAAATCATATTGCTTACGGTGTTTCGTGGTTTTGTCCACAAAAATGCGTATTAACTCATTTTATTTGAAAGTTATTTCTTGCAGGGTATCAGTTGCCTACGTTTTCTGGCCTTTGATGATGCTAACTTGTTGACAGATTTGGGTTGCTGGGAGTGGAGCGCTCACATTAGAGCCAGCGTGCCTGTCTTCCATAAGTCGGTTGATGGGAAGCTCGAAAAACCCGTCATTCCCGCGTAGGCGGGAATCCAGCGTATTGATTTTTCTGGGTTCCCGCTTTCGCGGGAACGACGAATCACGGGTATTTCGAGGTGCCCTGATGTGTTCCCCTAAGGCCGATCATAGGAGAGTGCTATACTTTTCGCCTATTTTTTTAGCTACACGAACCGGATTCGATAATGTCTCATAAGATTGGTGAAATTTTAGTCGCCAGTGGCAAGTTGGCAGCGCGCGACCTTGAGCGAGCCTTGTCCGCACAGGGGGAGATGGGCGGCTTGCTTGGGCGGGTTCTTGTCCGATTGGGGCTTGTTTCCGAGACGGATCTTGTGGCGGCTTTGGGTGGGCAGTTGGCGGTTCCCGTTTTTGATCCTACTCATGTGCCGACTGAGGCGGTGCGCCTTGATGGTGTTTCCAACGATTTCTTGCGCACGAACTTTATTTTGCCTTTGGCTGTCGTGGACGGGAACAGGCTGCAAGTGGCGATGGCTGTTCCGCAGGATGAGTTTGCCCGGCGTGGGCTTGAGCTGGCATCTGGTCTTAGTGTCGAGCCTGTTATTTCGACTGAAACGGAAATTTCAAGCCACTTGCAGCGGCTGTATTCAGAAGCGGCTGCAAGACTTTCTGAAGATGATGCCGAGTACAGTGATATTGCCGATGAAGAGTTTGTAGAGCATCTTCGTGACCTTGCGACCGAAGCACCGGTGATCCGGCTGGTGAATAAAATCATTTTTGATGCGATTGAGTTAAAAGCCTCAGATATCCATGTGGAGCCTGCCGAGGCTGAAACCGCAATTCGCTATCGAGTGGACGGTATTCTGCGAAAGAGTGATGCACAGCCGCCGAATCTGGGCGGGGCCATCGTTTCGCGGATAAAGCTGCTTGCGCACTTGAATATTGCCGAGCGGCGTTTGCCTCAAGATGGCCGAATTCGCCTGCGAGTGAAGGGGCATGAAATCGATTTGCGCATCTCAACTGTGCCAACGGTTCACGGTGAGAGCCTAGTGATTCGTATTCTGGATCGTGACAGTGTGCGGTTTACATTGTCGGGTATGGGGTTTTCCGAGAAAAATTTACATATTTTCGAATCATTATTGTCGCGGCCACATGGGATTTTGTTGGTTACGGGGCCGACGGGTTCGGGTAAAACGACGACCCTGTACGCCGCTTTATCCGAGCTGGATTCTGAGCGCTTGAAAATTCTCACCGTTGAAGATCCGGTTGAATATCAATTGCCGGGCATCAGCCAGATTCAAGTGCATACCCAAATTGATCTCACGTTTGCGCGCGCGCTGCGGTCAATTCTGCGCCAAGACCCCGATATCATCATGATCGGTGAGATGCGTGATACTGAAACCGCACAAGTGGCTGTTCAGGCCTCATTGACCGGGCATTTGGTGCTATCTACCCTACACACCAATAACGCGGCCAGCGCCATTGTCCGGTTGGAAGACATGGGCGTTGAGCGTTATCTCATTACTTCGACGGTTACCGGCGTTTTGGCGCAGCGTTTGGTGCGAACTTTATGTCCACATTGTAAAGAACAAACGGAATTATCTGCGGAAAATTGGCTCCAACTGGGCCTGAACAAGTTTTCATCAACACCGAAGCCCATTTATCGAGCTGTTGGTTGCGCCCAATGTAATGATTTGGGCTATCAGGGGCGGGCTGCGGTACATGAGTTATTTGTTCTGGACTCAAAAATGCATCAGGCAATATTGGATGGGGCGGATGCCGTGCGCCTTCATGAAATAGCGCGGGAGCGAGGGATGCTGACACTCTATGAAGATGGCTTGCGCCACGTTTTTGAGGGTCGGACGACCTTAGATGAAGTATTGCGCGTCACTCAGGATTAACTATGCCTTTGTATTTGTATCGTGCGGTCAACCACGCGGGCAAACCGGTTGCCGGTGAGATGGTTCAATCTAATCAAGAAGCGGTCATCCAGCAGTTGCGACGCCAGCAGCTTCATCCGGTTTTGATTGAGCTGGCCACTGGTAACCACTCGAAAACGGGTTTATCTCAGCCTAAATCGCAAACTGGCAACAAGCGAGGAAAAAAACGCGCGGGCGCAGAGGATGTACTTTTCTTCACCAGCAAGCTCGCACTTTTACTTCGCTCCGGACTGCCAATTGTTAAGGCGATGGGCATTATGAAAGGCATGGTCTCGAACGTGGAAATGTCCGCAGTTCGAGAGAGCCTGCTCGACAAAATCAAAGCGGGTGCCCCATTTAGTGAGGCACTGCAACAACACACTAAGTTATTTAGCCCTTTATATATCAGCATGGTCAGGGCGGGCGAGCAGGGTGGCAACCTCGATAAGGTTCTGGAAGAATTAGCGCAGCATTTGGAGCGTTCAAAGGCGCTTCGCAGCAGCGTGATTTCGGCCATGATTTACCCTGCGATTTTGACGGTCGTGGCTTTTTTATCGGTATTTTTGTTGCTCGGCTTCGTTGTGCCTCGTTTTGAAGTGTTGTTCAGCAACATGGGTAAAGCCCTGCCATTGCCCACACAGATTGTAGTTGGTATGGGGCACCTCACCGCGCAGTATGGTTGGTTGCTGGTTGTGCTCGTCGTGCTTGGGGTGATCCTGTGGCAGCGTGCATCTCGCCGGGCCGATTTCAGAGAATGGAAAGATGGCGTGGCTCTGCGTTTGCCT
>JBFXIU010000324.1:0-3788 GCA_050175615.1 Porticoccaceae bacterium
CATCAAGCAGAGTATCCTCAGGGATGACGGCAGGCTGGAGATGCTCCTCAGGCGCACCTGAGGGCTGACTTTCAGTGGCATTTTTGATGTGGATGGCTGCCGGTACCGCTACTGAAGCTTGTCCGCAGGAAAGTCGTCCACGTTGATAACATCCCTTACCAAGCCATAAACTTGAACGATTCTGTCAGCTTCAGCGGATGAAATAAGCTGCTTTTCCAGTGCGGTGGTTGCTATTTGCTGAAAATTATCAAGGTTTATTTCTTCGCCGAGGCGGTCTTTCAATAATTTTTCAATGGCGTTTAACTCCAGCACGCCGAGGAAGGCAAGATTGAGCTTGCCGGTAACAGCAGGGCTCTTGGCCTGATATAAACCCTCACAAATACGGTGCCTGGCCGCGTTCTCTGTATAGAGAATTTTGGCTGCAGTCTTGCCGAGCGCATCCCTTGGCGCCCTGAATGGGGCGCCAAGGGGGAAGATAAGCCAATTAATAAGCCTGCCAAGCCAGGGGGAGGGAAAGTTGCGCAGAGTTTCAATCAACGCGTTCTGAGCCTGGTAGAGACTGTCGCTAATCCCCCAGTTCACCAGGGGCAGGTCTTCTTCGGGGCAGCCGCTGTCTTCATAATGCTTGAGTATGGCTGATGCCAGGTATAGGTGAGTAATGACGTCAGCGAGGCGCCCGGAAATTTTTTCCTTGAATTTAAAACTGCCCCCCAGCGACAGCAGCACCGCGTCGGCGACAAAGGCAAAAACGCTGCTCAATCGAGTCAGCTGCCGATAGTGATGGGCTGTAGCTCCTGCTACTGGGGTTTTGATCAACCAGCTGCCGCCAAGGCCAAAGACAATACTGCGGCAGAGATTGTTGATGACAAACCCGACATGGGCAAACAGGGTCTGATCAAAGCGATGGATGACGTCGGTGGACTCCTGTTGTTGGGAAAGGCTGATTTCTTCCTGGAGGTAAGGGTGGTTCCTGATTGCGCCCTGACCAAAAATAATGAGGCTGCGGGTGAGTATATTGGCGCCTTCCACGGTAATGGCGATTGGCAGCGACTGGTACATTGAGGCCAGGTAGTTGCCTGAACCGGTAATAATGCCCTTGCCGCCGTGTATGTCCATGGCGTCGTTAACGCTGCGGCGGTTTGCTTCAGTGGCGTAATATTTGAGAATTGCCGAAAGTACCGCTGGTTTTTCCCCCAGTGCCAGCCCGCTCAGGGTGAGCATTCTCGCGGCATCCACCCGGTAGGCTTCGGCGGCGAGGCGGGCAAGCACTTCCTCCACGCCTTCGAAATAGGCTACCGGCAAGCCGAACTGCTTGCGAATGCGGGCGTATTCGCCGCTGTATCTGGCGCTGAGTTTGACGCCAGCTGTGCCCAGGGCGGGCAGGGAGATCGCTCTGCCCGCCGCCAGGCTGTGCATCAACATACGCCATCCCTGACCGATGCGCGCCTGGCCACCAATAATGTAATCCATGGGAATAAAGACATTGTCGCCCTTGGTGGGGCCGTTCATAAATGCCGATCCTACAGGGAGGTGGCGATTGCCCGTCCACACGCCGGGCGTATTGGTGGGAATCAGCGCGCAGCTGATGCCGAGATCTTTCTCTTCACCAAGAAGGTGATCGGGATCCCTGGTATTAAAGGCAAGGCCTACAACGGTGGCTACGGGCGCCAGAGTGATGTAGCGCTTGTTCCAGCTGACCCTGAGCCCCAATACCTCGTTGCCCTGCCACTCACCTTTGCAGACGATGCCGGTGTCAGGCATTGAGGCCGCATCTGACCCCGCAGTGGGGCCGGTGAGGGCAAAACAGGGAATCTCCTCGCCACTGGCGAGACGGGGTAAGTAATAATCCTGCTGTTCTTTGGTGCCAAAATCCCGCAGTAATTCTCCGGGTCCCAGGGAGTTGGGCACCATGACCGTCACTGCTGCGGTGAGGTTGCAGCTGGCGATTTTGGCGACCACTGCTGAGTTGCCGTAGGCGCTGAAGCCTAGGCCTCCATAGGCTTTGTCGATAATCAGGCTGAAAAAACCCTTGCTGCGCAGAAAATCCCATACCTGTGGCGGCAAATCCTTATCGTGGAGAATTTGCCAGTCATTGAGCATGGCGCAGAGCTCTTCTACCGGGCCGTCGATAAAGGCCTGTTCCTCCTTGCTTAACACCGGCTTGGGTGCTGTTAGCAGACGGTTCCAGTCGGGATTGCCGGAAAAAAGCTCTGCGTCCCACCACAGGGTTCCAGCTTCAAGGGCCTCCCTCTCGGTATTGGACATGGTCGGGGCAATTTTGCAAAACCACCGAAAGAGGGGGCGGGATAACCACTGGCTTCTCAACACCGTAAACGAAAGCAGGGTTAGCACCAGTGCTGTCACCAGGCTCAACATTGCCACCCACAGGGGGGCAGCGTCGACGAAGAACAGAATCAGTGAAAGCAGCGCCAGAATGGCGGCAGATACTGGCAGATTGGTGCCAGCAAAGCCCAATATCAGGACAACCAGAACAAGAACCAATAATGCGATCATCGTGACAATTCTCCATGGGGTCTGACCACTACAATCTGGTTTGCTGGTGTCATTGGAAAGGATTCCTGACCTTCTACTTTGGCCTTGTCAAAGTTCCTCTCGCAACACTTCTGGTTAGCTGCCTTCACTGATTCTGTTCTTACCCGAGTGGCAAGCAATGGCGGCAACGCCAGTCATCAATCCCTGTTGTAGTGATCCGTTTTGTTAAAAAACACCAACTTTTTATCGATGGGGCAGAATTCAGTATAGGCAGTGTTTTCGTGATGATACTCCATCCAGCGGGTAGTATCCTCATGAAGATAGTGGGCGATAGCAATCCCCAATGCAACACCGTGGGAGACCATAACTACATTTTTATCGCGGTGTTTTTCAAGAATCTCTTCAATAGCGGCAACAATGCGCTTTTTGACGATGAGTTGGGATTCTCCGCGGGGAGGGGTGAAGTGGGGGTCTTTAAAAAGCAAACCCTGGGGGTCGTGGCTTTTACTGATTTCTTCAAAGTGGTAGCCCTCCCATTCGCCAAGGCAGAGTTCCGCGAGTCGCGGATCGAGATTTACGGAAAGATTGTGGGCATCGGCGATGGCTTTTGCCGTGTTGTGGGCGCGCTGAAGGGGGCTGGCATAGATTACGTCGGGAATCATTACCTGGTGAAAGTGCGCAGCCAGGCTCCCCGCCTGATGATGACCCAGTTCGGTCAGGGGCGTGTCGGTACTGCCGTGCCAGATACCGCTGACATTGGCCGGCGTCTGGCCGTGGCGTACCATGATTAAACGACCTTTTCTCGACATAAGCTGATTTCGCAATAATGGAGTGAATGTTTCTATTCTAAAGATTGTTGCTGCCAGTTTCACCCATTGAATGCTCGGGGCGTCTGTTTGCGGTGGCAGGGAGCCTATGGTTGCTTTGCGGAAATAATCTGCCGGGCGCAAGTGAGAGCAGCTTGCCAGGTACTGTGGCGCAGCAGCCAGGCAGTGGATGCACTGGCAAGCGCTCAGTTAGGAGCACCTAAGCACTGGGAAAAGGGCGGCTCGAAAACACAAAAGACACGCGAGTCATGGCGCCCAAAAAAGGCTGTAATGGATTGATTTTATTGAAAAACTGAAAAGCGGGTTTTCGGCTTTCGCGCCACCAATACGACAGGGATCAATGGTTTAGGTAAGCAGCGCGGCAAGAAAAACCAGTGCTACCGTGAGGGCGAGTCCGGCGAGAACCATTTTGCCTATGTTGGCGAGGGTGTGCTTTTCTTCAGTCAACATTATTTTCTATTCCTCATG
>JBFXIU010000325.1:0-3774 GCA_050175615.1 Porticoccaceae bacterium
TTGGGGATACGCCATCGGGGCCATAGTCCCGGTCTTGGGCGTTACACTCACGGCCATTAAGGCGTTTGCCGTAGCGAAGGCGATTTTCCTTGCCATCAAGGGCGCGGCTCTTTTGATGAACGCGGCTATCGCCGCCAACCCGATTGGCGCGGCCCTCGTTATTGCAATAGGGCTTACATACGTTGTTTTGTCCCAATGGGAGAGCATTAAAAGCGCCATGATGAACCTATGGAACTGGTTTTCATCGACATTCCCGGGATTTGCCGGGGTAATTGACACGTTTATTTTAGGACCGATACGCGCCATCTTTGGTGCTCTTGGGAAAGTATGGGAGTTGATGCAGAAGATTTTCGGAGCTTCCGGCGGAGCAACAGCAGGGGCTACCGGAGCCCCTGCAAGCGCGACACCAAAACTCCCGGAACGCGCAAGGGGCAGGGGGCAGGCAACAACAGCCCTAGCCGGCAACAAAAACAGCGCGGCCATAACGGCCGCCGAGAACAGTAAGACTGCTAACGGCGCACAACCGACAGAGATTAAGAACAATGTGGACGTCAACGTACACCCGCAGGAGATTAAGGTCTACATCGATAAAAAACAGGTCGGCAAGGCCGTTGCTGACTACAACACGAGCGAAGATAAACGCAAAGGGAGGCCTCGCTGATGGCTGACAGAACAGAGCAGGCGGGAGCTCTTATTGATTTTGATGGGGGCGACCGCATCAATTTCTCGTGCAATCCGGAAACGATAATGGACAGCGACAGCACGGACTATGCCATACACGCAATTCCCGGCATGAGCGGGCCGAAACGACAGTTCTCTTGCGGGGGGACACGGTCGTTGTCTTTTGTTGTTCGGTTGCATTATGGCTTGGAAAGCGACGTCGAGGCCGCAATTAAGAAAATGCGGGCACTGCTTTACCCGGAATACGAGAACAACAAGTTAAAAAAGGGGCCGCACCGGATATTGTTAGCTTTTGGCAATAACTGGTTAAACGAAAAGTGGGTAATGACCAATCTTGATGTCCTCGGAAGACTTTTCGACGCAGATTTAAAATGCATCGCGGCAGAGCTTTCGGTCAGTTTTGAAGAATACATCGAGACAAGCCGCGGCAGGGCGGAGGTTGGTAGCTGATGGAGATTGACTACAGGAACAGATACCGATATGCAAGCGCATATACCGGGGCAAGCGGAGAATATTGGGGGACCCGCGCCCCGGTTGATATCCCGGAATCGCCTAACGACCAGTTCCACAAAGTCACGCAGGCGGAGATAAGAAGGATTGACCTTATCTCATACAGGTATTACGGCGATGTAAGACTGTGGTGGGTCATAGCCGAGGCAAACAACATTACCGACCCGACACACCTCACGCCCGGGAAGATTTTGCGGATTCCGTCGAAAGACGTCGTCTATATGAAGGTTCTGCCATGAGTATAAATATTTACGAGCCCGTCCGTTATATTACTATTGAGGGGAAAGAGGTTGCGACCGACATTTCCGACGATATTTTGCAGTTTTCTTACGAAGATGTTACCGACAAAATGGATGAGCTGAGGCTGACGATTCTCGACGCGGAAATGGTTCATATCGACGACCCTATGTTGCAGGAGGGCAAGGAAATCAAGGCAAAGTGGGGATATATAGACAACCTTTCCGAAATTAGGACTTGCACCATTAAGGAGGTTGAATACGACTTCCCGGACGGCGGCGACCCCACAATTACTATCGTGGCATACGACAAGGGGCACAACTTAACCGGAAGGGCCGCGCGTACCGTCTGGAAGAACAAGACCGTTGCTGATATTGTCAGGGATATTGCAGGCAAGCACAAGTTAAAGCCTATAGTTCAAATTCAGGAAGACCCGCCGAGAGCATTTGTCTCGCAGGGGGGAAAAAACGACATGGAGTTCCTTCTGAATTTGGCCGCGGAGGTCGCTTGTGTCCTCAAAATCAAGAACACTGAATTATCTTTCGCACCGGCGACCGACGGCGGCGCGGTTGTAAAATTTATTTATCGGGGCGAGCCCGACGGATATTTGAAAAACATACAGATTAAAAGCGACGCAGAGCAGGGGAAGGGAGCCGCTTCCGAGACGACAGCGCCGGGGATTGATCCGGCCACCGGGAAGCCCTTCGCGCCCAAAAGTGACGCCTCTAAAAGCAAATACGTCGTAAACATGAAAGACGGTAGCGAAAAAAGAGAGACAAAAAAGACATCAGCCCACGATGAAACGGGGGCCGTTGCCGTATCGACAGCAGAGACAGAAAAAGAGGCGGAAAAAGCCGCGAAAAGCAAGGCCGCCGGAGCCGTCAAGGACGCTATAAAAGCAGACATTGAAACAATTGGCCTGCCGTATCTATGCGCGGGCATGACCATAACAATTGAGAATATCGGCAAGAAGTTTTCCGGCGATTGGAAGATTGTCAGTGTCCGGCATGTTATTGACGACAACGGATACACTTGCAATATTGAGGCGACTAAAAAAGATGTTGGCAAGAAAAGCGACAGCAAAAGCTCAGGGTCCAATTCGACCAAAGAGGCGGGCGGCGGAAGTAACGCACCGACGGCAAGCGCGAAAAAGAATACCGTGACCGTAGACCTCAAAAAAGAAGGTGAATAGCAATGGGGCTTGAACTTGCCGGGAAACACCGCGGCATTGTCATAGACAACGCCGACCCGGAAAAACTTGGACGGATTAAAGCGCGGGTCGATGCGGCTTGGGGACAACAGCCGGTAGACCTTATTCCATGGGCGTGGCCGTGTTTTTCTGCGGGGGGGAGCCCTGATTGCGGAGACTTCTCTCTCCCCGAGAGGGGGGCATGTGTGTGGGTCGAGTTTCTCTGGAACAACGGGGAGCCCGACCCTGCATGCCCTATATGGACCGGAGTTTGGTTCCCGAAGGGGGGCCTGCCGGCCGAGCTTAGTAGCGTTGCGCCGGAGGATTTGCACTATTACAGGGTCCAGAAGAGCGCAAACGGCAAGCACATCATAATCATGTGCGATAAGCCGGGGGAAGAATATATCAGAATCAAGCACGGGAAAAGCGAACAGGTCATAAGGTTTGAGGCCGACAAAAACGCTTATATGGATTCTCCGCAGGGAGATATACACCTTAATAAGGAGGTATAAAAATGCCGGCCGTAACAAGATTAGGCGACATTTGCACCGGCCACGGATGATGGCCGTCAAGACCTTCAGTTGGAGGTAGTGGCAACGTCTACGTCAACGGCATTCCATGGCACAGACAAGGCGACGCATGGGCCGTGCATTGTTGCCCGTCCATACCCGAATGCCACGCGTCAGTGTTGGCGGCCGGGAGCCCTAATGTTTACGTCAACAATAGACAGGGCGGGAGAATCGGCGACCCGGTGGCCTGCGGTTCGGCCGTGGCGACCGGTTCCGGGAATGTCTTTGCAAATTAACTTATAAGTTAAACCGAAGGGGGCCGCCCTCATGCTCATTGGAATGGGATACCCGGCTATTGCCGGGGATAAGGGGCTTTTTAAGACAAGTACCAACGAAGATTTGATTAAGGGAAACATTATTCAAATACTAGGAACGAGGCGAGGGGAGCGAGTTATGCTCCCCCTTTTTGGTACCCGAATTTGGGAGTATATCCATGAGCCGCTGGACGCGCCGACCGTCCAATTTTTACGGGCCGAGATTGCGGATGCTATCCGGATATGGGAGCCAAGGGCCATTTTTGTCTCGGCGTCGTTTTCTCAAAATACCATCGAGGGAACGCTGAGAATAAAACTGATTTACCGTACGGAA
>JBFXIU010000326.1:0-3770 GCA_050175615.1 Porticoccaceae bacterium
AATCACATGTTTTGCCTGAGTATTTGGGGCAAAACGTATCAATCCAGTCAAGATGGACCGCCAGGCACCGTATAACGACAACCTATCACAAGCTGCGTTTAATTTGATTTCTCACTAATCCACCATGTGTGTATCAAAGATCCAAGTTGAGATTAATTTCGCAAGCTGGCGATCAAATCTGGTTCCTAACTGATCGGGTAACCAGCCCAAAACAGGAGCAGAACACATGGTTAGTGATTCGTCATATCGCGGTACAGAGCGTTGCTGGTCCACAAAGCGAGACGCCAAAAAAGGCAAGATGTCACGCATTGCCCACCTTTTATCCGGCAAGTTTGTTCTTGAAAAAAATTTTAGCGAGCTGCTTCGCCATGTCGTTGCACCGGGCGAAACCGTCGTTGTTGAAAGCGGCCAAAAACAGGCCAGCTTTCTGTCTGAAGCTTTGGCCAGTGCAGATCCTTCAGTCCTGCACGACATTCACATGGTCATTCACGCAGTGGCCCGACCCGACCATGTTGAAGTTTTTCAGCGCGGCATCGCCAGCACCCTCGATTTTGGCTACGCAGGCCCCATGAGCCAGCAGGTGGCGTCGCTCGTCAAGAGCGGAGAGCTCACCATCCGCTCCCTGAATACCTATGTGGAACTTTCAAGCCGTCTGTTTGTGGATCTGATACCCCACGTTGCATTTATTTGCGCGGATGCCGCCGACAGCCAAGGCAACCTGTTTACCGGCGCAAATACCGAAGACACCCCTGCTATTACGGAAGCCGCAGCCTTTGGCAACGGCATCGTCATCGCGCAGGTCAACGAAGTGGTTGATAAGCTGCCCAGAGTAGACATTCCCGGTGGATGGGTGGACATCATAGTCCGCACAGAAAAACCCTACGCCCTGGAACCCATCCAGACTCGTGACCCCAAGGACATAACCGAGTTGCAGATCCTTATGGGGATGATGGTTATCCGCGGCATCTATGAACGGCATGGCGTTGTTTCGCTTAACCATGGCGTTGGCTTCAACACGGCCGCCATCGAGCTGCTGCTGCCTACGTACGGCGAAAGCCTGGGGCTCAAGGGAAAGATTTGTCGCAACTGGACGCTTAACCCGCAGCCAACACTTATTCCGGCCATTGAACACGGCTGGATAGAGAGCGTGCACAGCTTTGGCAACGAAGATGGCATGCAGGAATACATCAAGGCACGCTCGGATATCTTTTTTACAGGCCCTGATGGAAGTTTGCGCTCAAACCGCGAATTTTGCCAACTCGCGGGCCATTACGCCGTGGATTTATTTGCCGGTTCCACGTTGCAGATTGATGCGGTTGGCAACACCTCCACCGTCACCAAGGGGCGCATCACCGGTTTTGGCGGGGCGCCGAACCTCGGAAGCGATGCGCGGGGCCGTCGGCACAGTTCGCCCGCATGGCTTTCGATGATCAACACGGACTCTCCCACAGCGCACGGCAAAAAACTGGTCGTCCAACTGGCTGAAACCTACAAGGCCGGCGGCGTGCCAACCTTTGTGGAAAATCTGGATGCCATTGAAGTTGGCAAGGATGCCAACCTGCCCTGCACCCCGATCATGATCTACGGTGACGATGTCACCCACATCGTTACCGAGCAGGGCATCGCCTACCTCTATCTCGCGCAATCACTTGAAGAAAGGCGCGCAGCCATCGCTGCGGTAGCCGGCGCCACCACGCTGGGGCTGCGTTCATCACCCAAGAAAAACGCAGAACTCCGCCAGCAGGGTCTTGTCGCTTACCCAGAAGATTTGGGCATCAACCGCAACGAAGCCAAGCGTTCCCAGCTTGCAGCAAGGAATATGAAAGATATTGTTGATATCTCAGGTGGTCTTTATGAACCTCCTGCACGCTTTAAGAACTGGTAATATTTAATTTTGAACTTTTACCATAATTAAAAACTATCAATAGACGAAAAAAAGTAATTTCACACAGTTTTGTACGACTGTTACATTTGCGTATAATTGGCAATACACTTTAATAATATAAGTGTATTTCCATCAACAAACAACGATTGTGGAGAAAAGTATGGCTACATCGTCAGATCAGACGCATGTTATCCGTTCGTGGACAACCAAGAGGGATAACAAGAAGAAAAAGCTTTCTTCTGTCGCTTCAATGATGAAGGGGAAATTTCTTCCCACAAACAGGATTATTGATGCCTTTCATGCCCTGATTGAGCCCGGCGACACCGTTATTATGGAAGGTGTGCAGAAACAGGCCGACTTTCTGTCCCGCTCGCTGGCGCAGGTCGATCCCAAAAAAATCCACGGCCTGGAAATGGTTTTGCACGCGATTGAGCGCCCTGACCATATCTCGATTTTTGAAGACGGCATCGCCTCTACGCTTGACTTCAGCTTTGCCGGGCCCCAAAGCCGCAAGGTTGCCGAGCTGCTTTCCAAGGGCGTCATCAAGGTTCGTTCGATGAACACCTACGTTGAACTTTCCGCCCGCCTGTTTGTCGATCTGATCCCCAAGGTGGCCCTGGTTTGCGCTGACGCCGCCGACGCCGAAGGCAACCTTTACACCGGCGCCAACACTGAAGACACGCCTTCCATCATTGAAGCCACCTCCTTCAGCAACGGCATTGTCATTGTCCAGGTCAATGAAATCATGGACAAGCTGCCCCGTATCGACATCCCCGGCGGGTGGGTTGATGTGATTGTCCAGGCCGACCGCCCGTTTGAAATGGAGCCCATCCAGACCCGCGACCCCAAGGACATCAGCGAGCTTCAGATTCTGATGGCCATGATGGCCATCCGCGGCATCTATGAAAAGCACAACGTCATTTCGCTTAACCATGGCGTTGGCTTTAACACGGCGTCCATTGAACTTCTGCTGCCGACCTACGCTGCCAAACTTGGGCTCAAGGGCAAGATCTGCCGCAACTGGGTGCTCAACCCCCAGCCAACCCTTATCCCGGCCATCGAAAGCGGATGGGTCGAAAGCGTGCACAGCTTCGGCAACGAAGACGGCATGCAGGAGTATATCAAAGCCCGCCCGGACATCTTCTTTACCGGGCCTGACGGCAGCCTGCGCTCAAACCGTGTTTTTTGTCAGCTGGCCGGTCACTACGCCATTGACCTCTTTGCAGGGTCCACGCTGCAAATCGACCCCGCAGGCAATACGTCCACAGTGACAAAGGGCCGTATCGCCGGCTTTGGCGGCGCACCCAACCTGGGCGGCGATGCCCGCGGGCGTCGCCACAGTTCGCCCGCATGGCTCTCCACAATGGACACCACAAGTTCCACCGCTCACGGGCACAAACTGTGCGTGCAGATGGTGGAAACGTTCAAGGCCAGCGGTGTGCCGACCTTTGTGGAAAACCTTGACGCCATTGAAGTGGGCAAGGAAGCCAACCTGCCCTGCGCCCCCATCATGGTCTATGCGGAAGATGTGACGCACATCGTTACCGAACAGGGCATTGCCTACGTGTACAAGGCCCAGTCCCTTGAAGAACGCCGGGCCGCCATCGGTGCTGTTGCCGGTGTGACCAACCTTGGCCTCAGCGCCAACCCCAAGAAAACAGCAGAACTGCGCCGCAGCGGTGTTGTCGCCTACCCCGAGGATCTCGGCATTGCCCGTTCCGAGGCCAAGCGTTCCCTTCTCGCGGCCAAGAACATGAAAGATCTTGTGGAGTGGTCTGGTGGTCTCTACGAACCCCCGGCCCGCTTCAGGAACTGGTAGGCAGGTAACGATATGGAGGCAGTTCTCGGAACAGAGCACCTTTGGGACAGGCAACAGCTTTTGCCG
>JBFXIU010000327.1:0-3760 GCA_050175615.1 Porticoccaceae bacterium
GTAGGTCATTGACTGCATCGGCGGGTTGGGCGGGCTGGACGGGACCCACCCGATCCGTTTGGACGGAGGGGCGGAGCTGGGCAGTGAGTACATCGGAAGGAATCATGGCGTTTTCCTGTCCGGCCTTCCTGTCCGGCGTAGGGCGTTAGAAAGAGTGGTAAGCCTTGGCCAGGGAATGGGTGTTGTTGATGCTGTTGAGGCGCCGTTCCAGGTCGTTACGTTGGGCCAGGACCAGCTTTTGGGTTTCCTCATCCAGGCGCACCATGTGGTCCAGAACTTGGCGAGCTTCCGGGCTGAGTCGGTCGCCCTGATTGCCCTGAGGACCGAGTAGGGCGTTCAACCGCGCCAGCCCTTCCCGGCGCCGGCTTTCCTCTTGCAGCAAGGCGTCCCAATTTCCCTGGGCGGCCTGGGCGTGCATGTTCCGTGACAGGACCGCCAGTTCGCCAATGAGCTGATTGACCTGGTTTTGCCCAGTGGGCGTGTTTTCAGGCATGGCTGGAAATGCCGGAGGAGGGGGTGGGTTCGCTGGCGGCTTCCGCCTGCTCCTGGTTTTTCGCCAGGGTTTTCCAGGCGCTGCCCAGATCGTTCATCAAGAAAATGACTTCGTCCAGAATCTTGGGATCGTTGTGCAGATTGGCCTCGCAGATGCGCTTAATCATATAGACGTAGAGGTCGTTCAGGGACACGGCCAGATCTGGTTCGTCGCTCTTTACCCCTTCATCGTCAAAGCGCAGGGCGTGACGTAGCTCCGTAATGATGTTGATGGCCTGATTAATCCGCCGGGCTTTGACGGCAATATTCCCCTTGGTCATTTCCAGCTTGGCGGAGGAAAGGGCGGAAACCGTTCCGTCATACAGCAAAACAACCAGCTGAATGGGGGTGGCCGTGTTAACGGCGGTTTCCACATTGACTTGGGCGTAGGCTTTCGCCCCTTGGCTGAACATCACAGATACCCCATCAAAATTGATTAAACCTAGCTACTGCTGGTGGATTTTGTTAGCTGGCTGATGTAGCTCAGCGAAGTGTTGAGGTTGCCCACGAGGGTATCGAGTGCGGAAAACTGAGCGCGATAAGTGGCGGATACGTTGGACAACCGAGTTTCTTCCCGGGTGATATCGTCGCCGATGTTGGTCAATGACGTATTTAACCCGTCAATCCGTGCAGAAAGCAAGCCATTGGTGTTCATCATGGCTGTGGCCGTTTGGCTCAGGCGTTGGGCAAAACCTTCTTTGACATCCGTAAATGCGCTGACTACCTGACTAAAGTTGGTGGATAGCGCGTTTTGGAAGGTGCTGGTATCCAAGGACAGGGTGCCATCTTTGCTGAACGTGATACCCAGCTGGGCCATGTAACTATAGGAATTCCCGGAGATGTTGGCCGGTGTGTTGAACACGGATTTTAGCTGGGTAATAACCTGGGTGACCGTATTTTCCCCATCCAGGGTGGCGCCTTTTTTATGGAGGGTATTGGCGGCTGAAGCCAGGTTGTTGTACGCGGAAACGAAATTCTAAACCTTGGTGGTAATGCCGGCAACGTCATGGGCGACAACGAGAGAGGCGGCGCTGGAAGTTGTTCCTTGGAGGTTCAGAGTGACGCCGTCGACTACGTTAGTGACGGTATTGGAGGCCGAAGTAACGGCAATGCCGTCCACCGTCAGGGATGCGTCTTTTGCCGCCTGGGAGGTCGTGAAATTCAAGGGGCTGCCGGACTGGGATTCACTGACGTTGATGCCGTTGGAAAGACCGGTGGCCTTGGCTGTCACCACCAGACGATTGCCCGTGCCGTCGTTCAGGATAGAGGCGGTCAGGAAGGTGTTGCCGGAAGCGGAATTAATGGAATTTTTAAGGGTTTCCAGGGAGTCCGTATCGTAGTTGGCGGTGACGGAGAAAGTCTTAGTGGCATCCCCTGCGAGGGTAAAGGTCAGGGTATCCGAGCCGGACAGGCTGCTGCTGCCACTGACCGTGGAAGTCCCCATGGCCGTGGTGGTGGAACTGAAGGCGGCGTTTTTGCTGTACTGAATTTGCTGTTGGGCTAGATTGTTCACCGCCACCGTATGGGTACCCGTGGAGGCCCTGTCCGCCGCCGTGGCGGTGAAGGCGGTGGTGTTGGAAGAGGTCGCCGTGGTGCCGTTGAAATCCCAGCTATCCTGCAAGGCCTGGGTTGCCGTATTAAAGGAGTCCAGCGCGCTTTTCAATTGGCCGTAGGCGCTGATTTCGCTGTTGTAGGTGGATTGCTGGGTTTGCAGGCTGCCCAGGTGGGTGGATTCGGCTGACATCAATTTTGTCAGCAGCCCTTCCAGATCCATGCCAGAGGCGGCACCTAGACTGGTAACCGTGGTCATGACGGGAACTCCTTGTTGCGAAGAGGTGTGTCGGATTGAAGCGAAGTCTAGGCTTCATCCTTGATCAGAATGCCGGTGACTTCCTTAAGACGCTTCGCTAACTCAAGCATTTCTTGTGCCGGAATCTGCTTGATGAGTTGGTGAGTCTTGGTGTCCTCAATCTTGACCACAATGGTGCCCGTTCCCTTATCCACCGAAAAGCTGAGATCGGTGTTGCGGATTTGCTGGACGGCCTGATTGGCGGCGTCAGTCGCTCTTTTCAAAGCGGACTCATCCAAGGGATTAGCCGAGGATTTTTTTTCCTGCCCGTTTTTAGCGGCCACATCCCCATTGGTTCCGGGGACTTGCTTCGGCGTTTGGGCCGATGCCACGGAAGAACTTGGGGTAGGGGAGGATCGGGGCTCGCTCCCATCGGCATTAGCGTATGCCCATAGGTTGGAACCTGCGGTATCGATGGGTTGGATAGACATGGTTTATCCTCCACAAGGAAAAGCCGGGGAGCTCACGCGGAACATCGCAAACTCCCCGGCCTCGGCTGTGTTCAGCCTTTTAGCTGGCTTACTGCAGCAGCGTCAGAGCGCTTTGTCCCAGATTGTTGGCTTGCTTCAGGATGGCCGTACCCGCTTGTTGCAGAATTTGGGCCTTGGAGAAGTTCGCCGTTTCAGAAGCGTAGTCCGTATCAATGATACGACTTTGGGAAGCGGTCAGGTTTTCCACGTAGTTGTTCAGGTTGGAAACTACCGCATCGAACCGGTTTTGCACAGCACCGAATTGGGAACGGATATTCGTAACTTGCTTGATGTCCGCATCCAGATTGGCCAGAGCCGCAGAAGCGCCACCGGAAGTCGTGATGCTGACGGTGCCGGTCGCCGTGAGGCTGGAGTTGTAAGCGTTCAGGCCGCCGGAGCCAGCGATAGCCAAGTTGGTGGTGCTCACGCTCACTTGGTTGTCGGCAGAACCGCTGTAGCCGACTTGGAAAGTGATGGTGGAAGCGCCGGACAGCAGGTTGGTGCCGTTGAACTGGGTGGTTTGCACGATCCGGCTGATTTCTTGGGTCAGCTGGTCCACTTCCAATTGCAGTTGGCTACGGTTGGTGTCGCTGACGGAGCCGTTGGAAGCCTGCACGGCAATTTCCCGAATCCGTTGCAGGTTGTTGGAAATCTGGCCCAGAGCACCTTCCGCCGTTTGACCGACGGAAATCCCGTCGTTGGCGTTGCGCACAGCTTGGTTGCCACCCCGGATGGCGCTGGTCAGGCCTTCGGAAATAGCCAAGCCTGCCGCATCGTCCTTGGCGCTGTTAACCCGCAGGCCGGAAGACAGGCGTTGCAGGGAGGTGTTCAAAGAGGATTGGGAAGTAGCCAAGTTACGTTGCGCGTTGAGGGACGCAATGTTGGTATTGACGACGATGGACATGGTTTT
>JBFXIU010000328.1:0-3748 GCA_050175615.1 Porticoccaceae bacterium
GACAGCTTTCATTTAAGTCTCGAGGCGCTCAGAACCATTCAACCTCCTTACTATTTCAGGCTTAAGGAAAGCAGCCTCTATTTATTCCGGACAGTAATGCGCCTGCGCGGGAATGACATTAATCAGAGTTTCCTTAGCGTCTGCCGCGCTTTTTTACCTTGCCATTTACAGGTTTTGCCCCGGATGATGAGCACTCAATCATCTTAAACAAACCTGACAGTTCTTTATCGGTCAAATCCCCGCCATAAACCTGATCGCAAACCTTGGCGCGTTTGCCATCGATAAAAACGTTGCCCTGCTCGATATAGTGATCCGCTTCCCGTCGGGAGCAGATACCACTCTCACTAATATATTTATTGAGGCGGATAGAAGCTTTGTTTTCCATGGATTCCTCTGATTTGCATGGTTTCCACGCGTTGATAAAGTCAAAGAACGTTTGCAATAGACAAGGGCGGTACAATCAACGGCACAGAGGGGCAAACCGAAGCAGCGGAACCCAGGTTTATATTTACTCTCCTACAGATCAACCCGGCAACCTTTATTGACTGGTTAATACTTAGGGAATCTGCACAACCTTATCAAATTTTTTCAACATTCAAATCTGTCCGCCGCAGTTTTACTTCGTGCCTCCGGCAAAAAATAATTTGACAGACTAATTGTGCCTTATGACAGGCAGACAAGGCTATTTCCCGATAGATTTCATTCTCAGGAGATCATCCCCAAAAGCAGAACACTCTATTAAAAAACTCCCCCAAATTGCATGGGGTTACCCAGAAAATGGGTATATTTAAAACAACGAGGAATCGGGAAATGAAAATAAAATGCCAGCCCATTAAACGACCAACAACGACGCAATTCGTGTGCAATAAAGTAAAATTTGCACTGGCCACGGCCACACTGGGAATGACTCAGCTGCCCGCCTACGGCCAATCTGTACTCGAAGAAGTGATAGTCACAGCGAACCGCCGCGCTGAAAGCATGCAGACCGTGCCCCTTGCAGTGACCGCATTTAGTGGTGAAATGTTGCAACAACAGGGCATTGTCGACATCAAGGGAATCAGTGAGCGCACACCCGGATTTACCATGGGCATGCTGAATCCAGGCCAACCCCAGATGTACATACGCGGAATAGGCTCCAACGAAGATGGCGCGGGTGGAGACCAATCGGTGATTGCATTCATCGATGAAGTCTATATCGGGCGGTCAGCAGGTATGGATCTAGATCTGTTCGACCTTGAACGGGTTGAAGTATTGCGTGGACCACAGGGCACGTTGTTTGGCAAGAATGTCATCGGCGGCGCCATCAATCTGATCACACGAAAACCCTCGGAGGATCAAGAATTCGCTTTTGAAGCCACATACGGCAGCCTTGATACCATGACACTGCGAGGTCTTGCCAGCGGACCTTTAGCAGAAAATATCTATGGCAAGATTTCATTTTCAAGTCAGCGCAGGGATGGCTACATGGAATCCCAGATCAAAAATTATCCGCAATATTTTCCGGGGGAAACCCCCATGAGACTCAACAGCGAAGATGCCATCGACGTACACTCAGACTCTCTACGCGGCACCTTACGGATTGTGCCCAGCGACAATCTCGAAATCAAAATCACCGCCAGCACCGCGACAACGGATATATCCAGCCAGCCTAATCATTGGGTAGGCCCCGCTGGCAATCCATATCTGTCTGAAAGCATTCTGATTCCCAACTACGAAAATGAAATCCATAAAGCCTTGTTTGACGACAGCGGCTTCTTCAAAAGCGATACTTGGAGCCTAACCGGTCGTGCTGATTACGACATTAATGATCGCCTGCAACTCACTTCCATCTCGGCATTTCGCAAAGTTGAGTCGGAAAACTCACAGGTTATAGGGGGCACCCCCTACTCCAGCGCTGGAAAAACCACCGGCATCAATGCCCTGCGTGCTTCTGTACTAAACCCGGGAGCCAGACTGGTGTATGGAACCAACGACTACATTGATGATTCCGATACATTTACCCAGGAACTGCGGCTGACATCCACGGGAGAAAGCGACATAAGCTGGGTTGGCGGCTTGTATTTCATGAATGAGGATACCCATCGCAACGAGACGGCTAGCTTTGGCATGGATATGTCGCTACCGGATGGATCAATTATCGCCGTATTTCCGAAAGCTGTGGGTGGCGATGACCAGCACAATGAAACAAACAGTTACGCTGCCTTCGGACAGCTGACCTGGGATATCAGCGAACGCCTCAGCCTTACCCTTGGCGGTCGTTATACGAGGGAAAAGAAAGAGATCGATCGAGTAGGTACGGCCAATATCCTGGTGGTGGTGGAAGACTATATAGTCAGCGCCAGTGAGTCTTGGAGCGAATTTACCAAAAAAGCGAGTATTAATTATCAGCTCAACGATGACTTGTTTGTGTACGCCACCTATTCTGAAGGCTTCAAGTCGGGCGGATTTCAAGGGCTCGCAGCCACTCGACTGGCCGCCAGCACGGCTTTCGCCCCCGAAACCGCCAAGCTTTACGAAGTCGGTGCCAAGAGCGAATGGCTGGAAAACCGCCTTCGTCTGAATCTGGCTTTGTTCAAGACAGACTACAAAGACCTTCAGATTCTTCAAGGATTAGTTCCTGAGTCGGCACCGGAAGGGGCTTCTGCCGTCATCATTACCCAAAATGCCTCTGATGCGCAAATTAGCGGCGCCGAACTTGAACTGAGCGCATCGCCAATTGATGGCCTCACCATTTCCGGCGCCTACTCCTACCTCGATACCGAATATCGTAATTTCAACGTTCCAGCTGGCTTCAGAGAGCCTCCTGGAGCCGATACAATTAACCGGGACGGAAACGAATTGCGCAACGCGCCCACTAATTCCTACAACCTGCTGGTGCGCTACGAATGGTTTCTGGCCAATGGTGGTAGCCTCGCAGCACAAGGCGAATGGCGTCATAAAGACAAAAGCTGGCAAGAACCCGACAATATCAGCGCTTATGCCGTGCCGGCCTACGATGTTGCCGATGCTCGACTCACCTATACATTGCCACAGGGCAACGTGGAATTTACGGGCTGGGTGAAAAATTTGACTGACGAAGGCTATCTCCTCCACAACTACCCACTGCTCGGCAGTGGTGGCAGCACACCTGCCCCACCACGCACCTACGGACTGACTGTTTCCTGGCGTAATTTTTAAATCCTGCTAGCTATCACAGCGGTATTTTCCTCCAGGGTAAATGCCGCTGTTTGATTTAAAACCGATACAGGGCTGTGAACGGAGCCATCAATGCACAAAATACATTCGACCGGTTTAAACATCGGCGCCATCATCCTACTTTTTAGCGTACTCCTGGGTTGCAATTTCGAAAACACGCCAAACCCTGTTAAAAAGGAGCAGCCCGCAGACTTGATTTTTAGTGGCGACAACATCATTACCATGGATAGGCAAGCGGAATTTCCTGAGGCAGTGGCCATACGAAATGGAACTATTATCTCTGTAGGAAAGCGCGATCAAATAATGACGCTTGCGGGAAAAAACACCCGCATAGTAGAACTCGGCGAACACGCGCTGGTTCCGGGATTTATCGACGCCCACGGCCATCTGGGCTTTTTATCTGTACTGACGGAAATGGCCAATCTGTCGCCACCGCCAATAGGCAATGCCACCTCAATTGCCGACATTATCGACCTCATCAATAAACATATTGACGATAAAAAAATTCCACCGGGAGCCTGTGTGTTAGGTTTCGGCTATGACGAATCCCGCA
>JBFXIU010000329.1:0-3739 GCA_050175615.1 Porticoccaceae bacterium
TTGGAATGCTGGTGGGTGTCATTATTGCGGCACAACTGGCGTTTCCTCAACTAAACCCTCCTCTGGAATGGTTTCACTTTGGCCGCCTGCGGCCATTGCACACCAATGCGGTAATCTTTGCCTTTGGCGGCTGTGCCCTGTTTGCCGCATCCTACTGGGTGGTGCAGCGAACCTGTCAGGCGCGGCTGTTTGGCGGCTCCCTGGCGGCGTTTACCTTCTGGGGCTGGAACGCGATTATTGTGGCGGCGGCAATCACCCTGCCGCTGGGTATGACGTCGACCAAGGAATACGCCGAGCTTGAGTGGCCCATCGATATCGCCATTGCGATTGTCTGGGTGTCTTATGCGGTGGTCTTTTTTGGCACCATCATGAAGCGCAAGGCCAAGCACATCTATGTGGCGAACTGGTTTTTTGGCGCTTTCATTCTCACCATTGCGCTGCTCCATATCGTCAATAATCTCGCCGTGCCGGTCAGTCTTACCAAGTCCTACTCTGTGTATCCCGGCGCCATCGACGCCATGGTGCAATGGTGGTATGGCCACAATGCGGTGGGCTTTTTCCTGACGGCGGGCTTTCTCGGCATGATGTATTACTTTGTGCCCAAGCAGGCAGGCCGCCCGGTGTACTCCTACCGCTTGTCCATCGTCCACTTCTGGGCGTTGATCGCTGTCTATATCTGGGCGGGTCCCCATCACCTCCACTATTCGGCGCTGCCCGACTGGGTGCAGAGCCTGGGTATGGTGATGTCCCTAATTCTGCTGGCGCCCTCGTGGGGCGGTATGATCAACGGCATGATGACCCTGTCTGGCGCCTGGGACAAGCTGCGCACTGACCCCACCTTACGCTTCCTGGTGGTGTCGCTGTCGTTCTACGGCATGTCCACCTTTGAAGGGCCGATGATGGCGATCAAGACCGTGAATGCGCTGTCCCACAATACCGACTGGACTATCGGCCATGTTCACTCCGGAGCCCTTGGCTGGGTGGCGATGGTTTCCATCGGTATGCTCTACAACCTGATTCCCACCCTGTGGAACCGCAAGGAAATGTACAGCGTCGGCCTGATCAACCTGCACTTCTGGATGGCGACCATAGGTACTGTGCTCTATATCGCCTCCATGTGGGTAAACGGTATCGCCCAGGGGCTGATGTGGCGGGCATTCAATACTGACGGCACCCTTACCTACAGCTTTGTTGAATCCCTTGAGGCCAGCTATCCCGGCTACTATGTGCGTCTGTTGGGTGGTTTTATCTTCTTCGCGGGCATGCTCGTCATGGCCTATAACGTATGGCGCACTCTGGACGACAGCAAAGAAACTGCTATAGCCGTTGAACCCAGGACTGCTTAAGGAGATTCAGGCATGAAACACGAAATTATCGAAAAAAATATTGGCCTGATGATTGTTCTGATCCTCATCGCCGTGAGTTGGGGTGGTTTGGCTCAAATCGTACCTCTGTTCTTCAGCAAAGAAACCACCGAGCCGGTAGCGGGCTTAAAACCCTATACGGCCATGGAGCTTGAAGGCCGCGATATCTATATTCGCGAAGGCTGCCATGTTTGCCACACGCAAATGGTGAGGCCGTTCCGCGCCGAGACTGAGCGCTATGGTCACTACTCGGTCGCTGGGGAAACGGTTTACGAGCACCCCTTCCTGTGGGGCTCCAAGCGCACCGGGCCTGATCTCGCCCGTGTCGGTGGTCGCTACAGTGACGACTGGCAGAGAGCGCACCTCTACAATCCGCGGGATGTGGTGCCAGAATCCAATATGCCCGGATTCCCGTGGTTGTTCGAGAAGGTGGTCAGCGGTGAGCACACGGCCGCCAAGATGAAGGCGCTGCGCCTGGTGGGTGTGCCCTATACCGATGAGGATATCGCCACCGCTGCCGAGCCATTTGCCAACGGCGATGTCAAGGAAGTGGACGCCCTCGTCGCCTACCTTCAGCAGCTTGGCCTGCTGATCAAACAAAAACGTTAACGGGAGCGAATCATGGATCAGGGTACCATGCAGGGCATAGGCACAATACTGGCCATGGTCGCATTTCTGGCGGTTTGCTGGTGGGCTTTCAGCAAGCACAAGAAAAAAGATTTCGAAGAAGCGTCCCACCTGCCTTTTGATGATGATGAAATCAAAAGCATGAAGCGGGGCGCGACCGAGAACAGCAACGAGAGGCAAGATTGAAATGAGCACTTTTTGGAGTGTATGGGTAATTGTCATTGTAGCAATCAATATCGTCGGCTCCGTCTGGCTTTTGTTCGCTACCAGAAAAGTGAAAATTACCGGGGAGCAGGCCAAGGCCGTTGCCGCCGGTGAAACACCGACAACAGGCCATGTCTACGATGGCATTGAGGAATACGACAACCCACTGCCCGGCTGGTGGTTTAAAATGTTCCTGTTGACAGTGGCTTTCTCTGTGGTTTATCTGATTCTTTACCCCGGCCTTGGCAATTTCAAAGGCGTCCTGGGTTGGACGTCTGCAGGCCAATGGCAGGAACAGGTTCAGGAAGCGGAAGAGAAGTACGGGCCTATCTACGCCCGTTTTAATGAAACCCCCATTGAGGAACTGGCCACCAATCCAGAAGCACTGAAGATGGGTGGCCGTCTGTTTGCCAACAACTGTTCAGTTTGTCATGGCAGTGACGGTCGCGGCGCCTATGGCTTTCCCAACCTTGCCGACAATGATTGGCTTTACGGCGGCAGCCCCGAAGCGATCAAAGTGTCCATTGCCGAGGGTCGCAATGGCGTCATGAATCCATGGGGTAATATGATTGGCGAAACCGGTGTTGAGAATGCCGCCGAGTATGTTTTCAGCCTCAGTGGTCGCAAACATGATGCAGTCAAAGCAGAAGAGGGCGCTAAAGTTTTCGCCACCTACTGTTCAGCCTGTCACGGTGCTGACGGCAAGGGCAATCAGATGATTGGCGCACCCAATCTGACCGATGATATCTGGCTCTATGGCGCCTCTCCCGAGTATGTCAAACACACCATTCGCAATGGCCGTGCGGGCAAGATGCCAGCTCACAAGGACTTGTTGAAGGAAGACAAAATCCATCTGTTGACAGCCTATGTTTATAGTCTGTCCCAATAGCCATTCATCAACAGCAAGCTAAATACTGCCTGGTTGGCCTGCGCATTCCATTGCAGGGCTGACCAGGCAGCCCTGCAATGGGCACGTGAATTCCCTAACCGTCGCTTAGCGACGAGTCGGTATTGTCGGAGGCATTGTGAGCCACGAACACCAGCATGAAAATCAACAGGGGTCCGAGGAAGTCATCCAGATTCTCGATCTCTACGAGACCCGCGAAAAAATCTATACAAGACGCCTGAAGGGCTTCTTTCGGGATGTCAGAAAATACACATTGATGCCAATGATGGCGGCTTATTTCCTGCTGCCCTGGCTCAATATCGATGGCCGCCAGGCGATATGGTTTGATCTGCCGGAACGCAAGTTCCACATTTTCTGGCTGACATTCTGGCCCCAGGACTTCATGCTTCTGGCCTGGTTGTTGATTATCTGCGCATTTGCCCTGTTTACGGTCACCGTCCTGGTGGGGCGGGTGTGGTGCGGTTTCTCCTGTCCGCAAACAGTGTGGACCCTGTGGTTTAGGTATGCTGAGCATGTTTGGGAAGGCGACCGCAATCAGCGTATCAAACTCGACAATGCGCCCTGGTCCGCCAACAAGGTGATTCGCAAAACCGGCAAGCAGGTGTCCTGGTTGCTGATTGCCTTTGTCACAGGGTTT
>JBFXIU010000330.1:0-3735 GCA_050175615.1 Porticoccaceae bacterium
GGAGGCTCGTCTTGAACTCAAGTTTGATTTCACCACTCCTTTAGGTATTGACCAGCTCGCTCAGAAAGCGGTGGGACAAACTGCCACGGTTTTGTCAAAATTAATGGCTGTCGACAGGTACAGTTTTAAGCTCCATCTTCGCCAGCCCATATCTGCTACAGAAAGCAACAACAAAAGCGGCTTCTATCCCCAAATTCGCTTTAGCAGTACATTTGATGGCATTCGTTTAACCACAAAAGATCTGAACCGCAGACCGAAACTGGATGAAGAAACCCTACAGAAACATTTCATAGAACACCTTCAACATCTCAAAACACGCTATCCAAATAATATTAAAAACCAGGCCAAAGAAATTATTGGGCAACTGTTGCCTTCCGGTGATTGCTCCATGAACAAGGTGGCTAACAACTTAGGTCTGCATCCAAAAACCCTGCAACGGAAATTACAGGATGAAAACAGCAGTTATCGCGAGTTGTTGCGAGAAACCCGCCAAGTGATTGCGGAGCAGTATCTCAGCCAGGGATCAGTTTCAGTTACAGATCTGGCTCTCAACCTTGGTTATGCAGAAGTGTCGGAGTTCAGCCGTCATTTTAAATCCTGGACCGGATACTCCCCTAAAAAATGGCGGCAAGAAAAGAGTAGCCACTAAGATTATCAAGCAAGGGTCATTATTTGTGGTTAATCCTCCGCTCAATCACATAGAGCCATAAAACTCAATCTATACTTAGCCAACAAGCAAAACGAGGCTCTTTGACCAGAAAGCCACTAAACTAGAGGCTATCCAGATTCGTTATAGTTATTGTGCCGCCCCCTGGGGATCTCTATTCTGTGAGTATCCCAAATCTGCCACTCATCGCAATATTTACCCACAATAAACATTAACAGGAGCCATCATGATCAGACTGGTGCATTTATTGAAGCGCAACCCCGGCATGTCTTTAGATGAATTCAACTGCTGGTTGCGTGATGAGCACGGCCCCTTAGTGGCTTACCATCAGGCCAACCTGCGTATTCTTCGCTATGTCCAGACCCATCGCAACGAATCAACTCTAACCCTTGAGCAACAGACCAGTGAGGCGCGCGGCGGCATTCAGCCCTGCTACGATGCCCTGGCGGAAACCTGGTGGGATTCGCAACAGGATATTGAGAATATTTTGCCCTCCAGCGACTACAAGGAGATACTTGCCCACGAACGGCTTGGCTTCGACCAGCATTCATCTCCTCTGTGGCTTGCTGAGGAATATCCCCAGGTGGCCACCCAGCCCCAACGGGTTGTCGCAGCGAGCAAATCCGGCATTGTCAAAATTCACTTCGCCATCAACCCTGCGCCCAGCATGTCCCTGGCAGAAGGGCAACACTACTGGCTCACCCGCCACGGCCCTCTGATTCGCTCTATGGCGCCAGCGCGGGGAATGGCGGCCTACACCCAGGTTCATCGCGTTGACACTCCCTTGAGCGACCAACTCAGAACCCTGCACGGCAGTGAAGCCGAACCCTATATGGGACATGCCGAGGCCTGGTTTGACCGCTCCGTTGCCCGCAGCGGCGCCGAAGCGGTTGCCGCTGCGGCGCGAGCCATTGAAGATGAAAAAGTCTTTATCGACCTGCCCCGCTCGACTTGCCTGTTCGGCAAGGAGCTGGTGTTTGTCGATCGGGATTGGCTGTAATCATTAACTGTATTTAAAAGTGCCGACCATAGTATCGGAATTGGTAACCAGGGATCCTCGCGTCGCTTCGCCAACACTCGAACCAAACCCGCCCCATGATCCGGCATGGCCACAATCCTTGGCAGGCCAGCGCGAATACCGATACAACCTCAATTTTGTTTACTTTTGCGTTACACTCTTTCGTACCTGCACGCCGCTCTATAGCTTCCCGGTATGTTCGATCCAAAGTCGTCGGCGAAGACCTAAGGGAACAGGCGAAAATATAACATCAACACAAAATGGAAGATCCCACCGACTTTGTCGGGGGATATTTAGTCGTTTACCCAAGCCAAGTAATACCAGACTTCAAAGGAAGTAACGTTGAAAAGCAAAGATAAACTTCATGACTTGGTGCTTGAGAAAGCTATAGACAAAATAAGCTATCAAGGGCTGGATGGCTTTACTTTTCGGTCAGTCGCAACAGCCGCTGATTGCTCGACAACAGCCGTCATTCAACGATTCACAAATAAAGAAGGGTTAATTAACGCGACCCTGGCCGTGGCATTATCAGAAGACGCACGCCTGCACCAGAAACTTGCTCGGTCATTGGATGGCATGCCTGTTTTATTTTCCTCTATTTCCGACTTGTTGGCATCCTATGTAGAACTTAGAGCCAACACCCCAATAGCCAGATTTTGGTCAGAAATTATATTTTCCAGCGATCAGACTCCTGCAATCTCGAAGGCGGCAAAAAACTGGTATCAACTTAGAGTTGATTTCTGGCAAACGCTCTTTGCCCATTGCCAAGAATTAAACTCTGAGGAAACCGCTTCGCTTGTGACTAGCTATGCAATTATGGAGGAGGTCTATGCCTTTGAACTCAAAGACAGTATCAGGTATCGACAACTATTGAGAGAAACTTGCCGGGCTCTGTTAGCAAATAGCTTTAACCAAAATGATCACCAATCGAATGGCGACATAAGCCTATGGATTAATAGACAAAATTCTTCTTTTCCTGACTTTAGAGACAAAGAAGCAAATGAGACCGCCGACAAACTTCTTGATCTTGCCGCTGACGATATTTTTCAAAATGGTATCGGCTCCATCAACCAGCGCAGAATGTCAAAATTAGCCGACATGTCATCATCCATGATTAATTATCATTTTGGCAGCATGTCTAATTTTATCAATCAGGCTGTATGGCACGCCCTGCAACGGGATATTCCCCACGAATTTGAGCCTATAGTAGATCCGGCACTTAAGCAAAAAGACATGCGTGAATGGGCTACCGTCCTACAGCGACTGACCCGGCCTGCCGCGGGTAAAACCTCTGCAGGGTTTTACAGCAACTATGCGCGCCTGTCAGGCCAAGCCAGCCTCCTGGCCGTTAAAAATAAACAGTTAGGCAGCCTCATCGAACACCTGCGAAGAATCGATGGCTGGGGAACCTATAGAGCAGGCCAGACCATTTGGCCTTCAACACTGGCGGTAAGGCGCGGCAATGCAACCGCGTTTGGCGTTTGGATAAAAGGAGAAGCTGTTGTCAATAGTGTCATCAATGGAGGGAGAAAAATTGAGCAAAGAACTTTGACTTCTGCAGCCAACCTACTATTTGTAAAGAAATAATCTGACCAAATTCAATTGTGGATGAAAGAGCTCTATTCTTGTGGCGCAACGCCATAGGGCGCACTCACTATCCTCATCTGCTGAACAATCTGTCAGCCCCCCTATCCACAGCGCCCTTCAAACCAACGTCAGCATCTTCCATTACCGCTGACAAGATCGCTACAGATCCCGTTGATTTTTTGTAAAAAACCAAAACCTCCACCGGCTCCTTTGCCAAAATTTCTGCTATCGATCAACAACACAGCCACAACAATACCAAAAAATAATAGTCGATCGAAACATATTGCTATGAATTAAAAGACTTTTTATCATTTTATAGAATAAAAAAAACAACTGATCGATTGACTTGAAAAAATGATGGTCATACACTTTGCCTGCTCGCAGCCAACGAATGAGCAAAAAACGAACAGATAAAATGGCAAACATTGCTGCTCCTCAACAAACAGGAAACAAACCCCAGGGT
>JBFXIU010000331.1:0-3720 GCA_050175615.1 Porticoccaceae bacterium
GCTCCGTATCGCGCAACTCTGTTTCCATTCGCTGCACACTATTCATCGTTAGCGTCATATTGTCGGGCAATGCACCGCAATGCTGCATTTTATAGGTTGCTATCTGATTTTCTAATTTTTCAAGGTCAGCACGTAATTTATCGGCCTCTTGGGTCAAAAACGCAGTGGTTTGCGTGGCCCGCTCGGTGCGTACTTTGACATTTTCATCCAAAAAAAGTGTGACCAACTCATTGGCCACGCGCTGCGCCAAATCTGGACGCCGGTGTTCAAAGGAGACCTTGAAAGCAATGGTGGCACGCTGCCGCGCTTGCACGTTGGCATTCACCAATTCAACGCTAATGCGGCTGCGCATCTCATCCACTGCTTCAGAGGGGGTAAAAGTTAATCCAGCATCCGCAAAAAGCTCATATTTCTTTGCAATGCGAAAGAGATTGTCGCGCGTCATGACACGCTGCTTGATAACCTCGATACGCTCGTCGGCATAACTGGTAACCGTAGCCTGCACCAAATCCGTTGGGATCTGTTGGGACTCCACCATGATGGTACCTGTGGACTGGTACACCGGCGGCATCATAATGGCAACCACAACCGCCAAGGCAAAGACACCGCCAAATACGGCAATAATCAGTACGCCCCGCCGTCGCACAATACCAATGTAGTCGCGCAGAGAAAGCTGATAATCAGACTGCATGCTATTGAATTTTAAAAATCTGGATGGGTATAATTGAGGCCAATCCCCACCACATTGGCACCAGCATAGCCAGCGCGTTGATCCGCTGTCTTGCGCTGAACGTTAAAATTCAGGCGCCAGAAAGGTGAAATTTGAAACACATAGTTTGCCCCCATGCTATTCGTCCTGCCACCATTGTAGCCAGCATTTTTCGTTAGAGTGTAAAAAAAATCGATAGCAGTACGTTCTGCAACCTCGATGCGCGTTTGCAGCCGCAGAGAATTACTTACAGTCAGACCACCCGTTTGGCCACCCGCGACCGCACTGCGATTAAAACTAGCACCGCCACTCGCATAATCCCCTTTATAATTGACTTGCATTTTCCCCTGGAAATAATAACCCGCATCCAGGCCAGTGATTTTTATCTTTCCTGCCTGAACGCTCCAGTCGAATTTATCCGATAGGGCACCGATATATCCAAACATCAGCCCCAGGCTACTGGACGATCGAGCCAGAACAAAATTATTTGCAGATGGGGAATAATGGCCCCCTGAAAAAAAGACACTCAGCTTTTCGCTGGCTGCCAAATCGTAAGACACCCCCCCGTTTACCGATGCATTTCTGTAAGAAACCAAGGCATCGGTATCATAATCAACCCATTGCTGGTTGATTGCGCCACTCGCCATCCAGCGCTCCGTCAGGTATTTGCCAAAGTTTGCGCCTACGCTACGGTTGGTCTGGGTGCGGTCGGCAGTCACGGTGCCGGTTTGATCGAATTCGGTAGTGCGTGTCGATGCTTTTGAGTAATTGGCATTCAGCCCCCACGAAGAGGTGGGCGTTTCTTGCTGCCACTTTAGTTCGACGGATGGATCCTGGCGATTGGCGCTGACCTGGGTATTGTTGCTGTGCTCGAGATTAGCCCCCAACACCGCTGACCACTCGTTGGCGTCATCGACGTGGTAGGTGTAGCTGTATTGTGGCCTCAGGCGGTAGCGCACAGCGCTGCTCGCATTGCCTTGGGCTAACCGCGGGTTCGAGTCGAACTCGACCTCCGCGGGCATGGAAACCGACTGCTGCGCGGGCCCCGATGCACAAGCCAGCGGCACCTGCCCACACAGCAAGACCGCAAGAACGAGTCCGGAGCGGCAGCGACGCACGTTGATCGACACCCTTAATTCTTCAGTTAAGGCACCAATATGGTGTCACCGGGCTGCAGCGTCACGTTGGTCGATAGCTCCGATCCTTTGAGCAAGTCGTTCAGGCGCACAGGCAGCAGTTGAACGCCGTTCTGCGGGGTCGCCCGCAATACCTTTACTGCATTGCCGTCGGCAAAGCGATCCAGGCCGCCCACCTGGCTCAGCGCCTGCAACACTGTGGTGTCGGGGGCATTGAGCACCACAGGGCCGGGTTTGAGCACCTTACCGATCACATACACCCGGTTGCCTTCAATGCCAGTGATGACGACGGAAACGACGGCATCGGGAATGAAGGGCTTGAGCTTGTCGGCTATGCGCCGCTCCACCTCTTCTGACCCCAGCCCCACCACCTCCACACGCCCGACAAGCGGGAAAGTAATGCTTCCGTCTGGCAACACCCGCACTTCTTTCAGCAAAGCCTCCTCCCGCCACACCGCCACCAGCAAGGTGTCGCCCGAATGGAGCTTGTACGGCACACTGTCCGCGTGCGCCCCTACGCTGGCGCACAGCAATGCCAAAGCCCAAAGACGGGCCACAAAACGCAGCACAGACATCGATCGCCCCTCAAGCAAAAATAATGAAATTCATTCTAGCAACAAAAAAAGGGGCTTGATGCCCCTTTTTCCCCTGTCCCAAATTTGTTCTTAGACTTTGCGGCGATTGGCAAGCCCCAGGAAACCCAGCAGGCCCGAGCCAAAAAGCAGCGACGCACCTGGCAACGGCACCGCAGAAACGCGCGTGGTACCTGCACCTGCCGCAGGGAATGTGTTGTCTATATTAACAACGTGCATCTCCCACAATCCTGCAGACATTGCAGTAGAATATATTGCACCGGCAGCGAGCAGATTAAAAGAAAAGGTATCAGCCGGATTTCCCGACGTCGTATTCGTAAGCGTATAACTCATTGGCTGATCTGCATCCTCGGGGGTAACAATCGCATGCAGAAAAGTCACAAAGCCAGCGTTGGCCAGACTCAAATAATCTGTATCAAACGTTTTTGACCCGGCGAAATCACTGGTCACATCCACAGGCTCCCCCATATTTGTGACAGTGTACGTATCCGCGTGCGCGGCCGACGCAAGCAGCGCACCAAGGCAAAAAACGCACGCACCTAGTAATTTGTTCAGTTTCATCATGCACCCCGCGGCAAAAAGTTGGTTGAAAAGTTGATGGCCTTAGCGTAAGCCTTCGCACCGACCACGCCAATGATCCGTAAGGACTATCGACCGAGGGAGGAGGATGCGGCGCGTCAGTAGGCGTTCTTGCCCGTAAAGGCGACCAGGGTGCGCAACAGGATGGAGAGGTCTAGCCAAACAGACCAATGGTTGATGTATTCGATGTCCGATTCGATGCGCAGCGCCATCTGCTCCAGGTCGCGCGTCTCGCCGCGGAAGCCCCGCACCTGGGCCAGGCCGGTGATGCCGGGCTTGATGTTGTGGCGCGCCATGTAGTCACTGATGCGCTGGGAGTATTCGGCGTCGTGCTGCACTGCGTGGGGGCGCGGCCCCACCAGGGACATGTCGCCCGCGAGCACGTTGAAAATCTGCGGCAGCTCGTCAAGGCTGGTGCGCCGTATGAAGCGGCCTACGCGGGTGACGCGCGGGTCGTCTTTCTCGGCCTGCCTGAGGACTGCGCCTTCAGGCTGATGCACGTACATGCTGCGGAACTTCCAGATTCTGAAGGTTTTGCCGTTCCAGCCGTTGCGGGCCTGCCGGAAGAACACGGGGCCGGGGCTGTCGAGCTTCACGGCGAGCGCAATCACTAAAAGCAGCGGCGCAATGGCCAGCAGGATCAGGCTGGACAAGACCAGATCCTCCAGCGACTTGAGCGCCAGGCGGGTGCCCGTGAGGGGCG
>JBFXIU010000332.1:0-3706 GCA_050175615.1 Porticoccaceae bacterium
GAGACCTACGGAGTGCATAACGAGAAACCACAGAAAATAATAATAACGACTGACACGAAGATTTTTCGTTCTGGGTGCGGCATTCAAATAGCGTACTCAGGGCGAAAAAAACTTTCCCAAGAAGTGAGGATTTTTTCGCGAGGTCAAGGAAGGTGAACGTTTGTGCGGAGGCGTACAGCAGAGTACGCCGCACAAACAAACGCGAAACCTGACGCCGAGATCGCGTAAAAAGACCACTTCTACTCGATGTTCTGGACCTGCTCCCTCATCCTCTCCAGCTCCGCCTTCATCTGCACCACCAGGCTGGTTACCGTGGCATCATTGGCCTTGGAACCGATGGTATTTACCTCACGGTTCAGCTCCTGCATCAGAAAATCCAGCTTGCGCCCCACCGGTTCAGCCAAGGCCAGGGTCTCATCAAACTGTACAAAATGGCTCTGCAGCCGGACCAGTTCCTCGGTCACATCACACCGGTCAGCCAACAGCGCCACCTCCTGAGCCAGACGCTGGGGATCAAGTTCGGTATCATTCAACAACTTTACCAAACGTTGCTGCAACTTAACCTGGCATTCTTCGACCACTTGTGGAGCACGAGCCGTCACCTGGGCCGCCAGCTCAGCCAACCCCTGACGGCGTTCCCGCAGATCCTGCACCAGGGCTTCGCCCTCCTTAAGTCGCATCGCATCCAGGCCATCCAGAGCGACAGTCACCGCCTGCAATACCTGAGGCAACAAATCAGGTTGCTCTTCGTTTACCACCTCTTGCAACACATTCTTTTGAGCCACGATCATTGACAGCGGGATCTCCGGTGACAGACGCAGCTCATGGGCCAGCTCCAGAAATGCGGCATGGTATCCCCTGGCAGCAGCCAGATTTAACGGCGGCATCGCGGCAGTGCCCACAGCCTCTTCCCACTGCACAAACAGATCGGCCTTGCCACGTTTGATCCGATTACCGGCGATTTTGCGCAATTCATGTTCATAGGCCATGAAACTGCGGGGCAGCTTCACCGTCACCTCGCCATAACGATGATTTACGGTACGCACCTCCACCACACATCGCCCGTTCGCAGTCGTTGTCTCGCCCTTACCGTAGCCGGTCATGCTCTTAATCATGCAGCCTCCCTTGCAATCTCATCAACGAGCTATGGATATACCTGAAAAAGCTGACCTTTGTCTAGCCAGAGCAAACATTAAAAAATACATACATTATTTTTGTCAAATTTTAATGTTAATTACTTGACCAACCAAATTTAAAAGTTAAATGTAAACACCACTAAACAAGTGATTAGCTCAGAAGGTGCGCCATGATCTGCCTGCAACCCATCCAAGAGAAAGGAGACATACAAGGAATCGTTCGTTCTCAGCACCACTAATTCATGGAAAGGAGGTCCGCTAGATGGGGTATGCAATGGGATTACTTCGAACAGTGCTCTTCGGGACCGTACTACTGTCAGCTTCTTCAACGCTGGCAGCAGAACTGCACGGTAGAGCGTCAACCCAGTACCTCTGGTTCAACAACATCTTCAACGAGAAAAAGCAGGCTGAATTCGCCCAGCATCTTAACTTTTCGCTGATCGACATTGACCCGGACAAAAAGCTGTCGCTGCACGGGTATGGACGGATAAGCCAGGATGTGAGGAATGGCGATGGCTTCGATGGCCGGCTGTTTTACCTGTACGCCGACTATCGAGATTTGCTGGACAAGGTTGACATTCGGGCCGGCCGGCAGTTTGTCAACTACGCCGCAGGCAGTTCCCTGATTGACGGCGGCATGATCGACCTGAAAAACGTCGGTCCGGTTGCCTTCTCGGTGATGGGCGGCCGCAACGTCTTCTACGGTATCGACGGTGAATTGACCAACGCCAAAGATTACGTATTTGGCGCAGCCGCCTTCCTGACCGGGTATCCCACCACCGATGTCGAAGTCAGCTACTATCTGAAATTCGACAAAGATGGCATCGCCCGGGAACAGATTGGCGGCATGTTCCGTCATTACCTGTTCGGCGGTCTCAAACTGTACGGCAACACCCGCTTTGACATGGCCAGTGAAACCTTTGATGAAGTGATGGCCGGAGTCAAATATTTCGTCAACGAAAACATAGTCCTGACTGGAGAATGGTTCCAGAGCTATCCGGTATTTGATTACACCTCGATTTACTCGGTGTTTGCGGTTGATCGCTACCAGGAAGGCGTATTCCGCGCCGATTACACCATCAACAGCATGTTTGCCGTGCGGGGCGCCTACAAATACCAGGATTTTGGTTCAGACACCGAAGGGCACGTCTTTGAGGCCGGCCTGAAGGTACGGCCGATTGAATCCCTGATGGTGGACTTGGGTTATGACCGGCGTCAAGGCTATGCCGGAGATCTGGACGGCTTCACCCTCGACATTCAGTATGATTACAATCCCAACCTGCAACTGTCAGGCGGGATGGCCTATGACGTCTACCAGAAGGACGGCATGAACGGCACGACCAACGCCCAAACCTACTGGCTGGGCACCCGCTACAAGCTCAACAAGACCATGTCGTTTGATGCACGGCTCCAGGACAACGTGAACGTCTTCCATTTTGAACACGATTGGTCCGGCCGGGTTGCCTTCAACTACGACTTCTAGGAAGGGGTGATTTTTGTGAAGAAAATATTTTTCATCTGTGCGCTGCTGATCTATGGGCTGCTGATATTTAACCAGCAGCAGTCCCGCGCTGAAAAGATGTCGCATAAAGATTTTGCCAAGATGGAGTTGAAAGACTGTAACGATTGTCACAAGGCCCAAGGCATCCCCCTGACCCATGACAACGATTGGGCAGGCAAACACCACCAGAACACCGACTGGATGGGTGAACACCGGACACTGGCAGGCAAGGCCGGCACCAACTGTATTGAATGCCACGCCCAGTCATTCTGCAACAATTGTCATACCGGCGGTGGCGTCGACCCGGCATTGCGCACCCCTACCTTCAAGCGCAACTACATGCCCAAAAACCACCGCAGCGATTTTATCAGCATCCACCCAATCAAGGCCAAAGACAACCAACAGGCCTGTATCCGCTGCCACAACCAGAAGTTCTGCAGCGATTGTCACTCCCGTTTCCCTAAGGGTTCGCTACGGATCAAGTCACACCGTCCGGCCGGGCCGAACAACCAGATTTACGCTGCCTCCAATTGGGCCAGCGAACACTCGGCCGAGGCACGCCGCAACCTGATGTCGTGCCAGACCTGCCACCCCAGCGGTGACGTCTGCATCCAGTGCCACAGCTCTGGAAAAACCCGGCCCCATCCCCGTAACTGGAAGGCCGGTAACTTTAAAGAACGTGGTGGCGTCAAGGTTTGTCTCAAGTGCCACCTGCCGGGAACATTTTAGGTATCTACCATCACCACAAGGAGGAAAAGAGTATGCAGATGCGAAAATTAGCCATAATGCTGTTTTGTCTGCTGCCGATGGCAGCGATGCTGTATGGCTGTGGTTCGTCCAGCAAATCTGGCGGATCGATCAACAACGTGGCGACCGTCGGCGACACGGCCTGTGTGCAGTGTCACAGTGCAGCACAAGATCCGTTGACAGGGGAAACAATTGTTGCCCAGTATAACAAGTCAGCCCATTATCTTGGTGGCCAGGGTTGCGAAAGCTGCCACGGCGGTGGCGCACAACACAATGGGGTTGGTCCGATCCCCTATCCTGCACCTGGCGCAGCTCAGTGTGC
>JBFXIU010000333.1:0-3694 GCA_050175615.1 Porticoccaceae bacterium
CTGCCTGAATCCGTGAGCCCTTAGCTCAGACTAGTGTGAACCAGTCTGGTGCCGGCAATTTTCGGGGCCTTTAGTGCCCCGCATCTTGTTCCAGCCGCACTCTATGGCGACATTGGCGTCTTGCTCCTTGAAATCTCAGTAAAATTCTGGCCAGAGGGCGCACTTCTCCTGTTGCTGGCCAGTTTTGAGCCGGTGGCTGGGCTCAGCCAGCCGGTACAAGTTGCTCGTATACCCCCTGAAAGGCGGCAAACACCGGACAGTGGCGGCTGAAGCGCAAGATAAGCCGCCGGCCGGTGCTGATCAGCCGGGCTGCCAGGTAGATCAGCTCCTGGATCACCGTGCGGATACGGCGGCGTTTGGCCGGGTGGCGGATCGGCGCGAACTGGCCGAGCAGTCCCATCTGGCCGATGGCCCGGAGGATGTTGTAGGCAAAGGTCCCCAGTGCCATGACCAGCGCGTTGGTGGCGAACTTGCCGCTGGGCAGCCGCTCCAGGTCGAGATCGGTCTTGAACTCGCTGTGGAACTGCTCCGAGGTGGCGTGGTCCCGGTACAGGGCAATCACCTGCTCGGGATCCATGTCCAGGTCGGTCCACCAGCCTTCCAGGGTAATATCCGGGGTGAGCAGCAACTGGCCATGCCGGTCGGTGGTCCGTTCGGTCACGCGCACGATCCGCTTGCAGGGGTAAGCCGAACCATTGACCTGCATGGGCTCGTCGACCACCAGCAGGCCGACCCGCTTGCCGGCCCGAGGCGTGGTGACCGTGCCTTCGCTGAACACGCGGTCGCGCCAGGCCAGCTCGTTGCTGTTGCGTGGGTTCCACTTGATGAGGAAGCGCACCTTGTCCGCCGCGGCGAGCACTTGCCGGGTTTCCTCCGCGTCATGGGCCGCGTCCAAGCGAACCAGGATCTCCTGCTCGATGAGCACATGCGCCGCCTTGAGCACCCGCTGGATGAACACCACGAACCCTGCCTGGCCGTGCTGGCTGCCCGGGCGAAGTTCGACCTCCAGGCACCAGCCCTCCATGCCAAGGTAGGCGGCGATGGGCGCATAGCCGTCAAAGTTCTTGTAGGTGCGGCTCACGCCTTCCTTGCGGGTGTTCGAGTTGTCCTGGGGAAACACGTCCACGTCCAGGGGCACAAGGCCATCGGCATAGCCCGAGACCTTGACGCCGAGCTGCTTGAGCATGGATTGCGAACTGCGGAAAACCAGCGGGATCAGGCCGTCGGCGGCCGCCTCGTCCAGTCGCTGCCGCAAACGCTCGGTCGAGGGAACGCGACCGATGCCCAAGGCCTGCTGGAAAAAGTCGTCGTCGCGCATGCCGGTGATGGCCTGGAAATCGCTCTTGCCCAGGCACAGCAGCCCCAGGTAGCTGCGCAGGATGTCGATGTCGGCGATCTGGCCGCCACCTCGACTCAGCCGGCCCACCTGCCGCCCCAGGTCGCTGTGGCGGTTGATGCACGCGCCGGCCAGCGCCAGGCCGGAGTGGCTGGTGTAGAATTCGTCGTTGCTCTGCTCGAGGATCAGTCGCTTCATGTTTTCACCTGCCAAGTGAGTTTTTTAGACAGGTGTATATTGATAAATTTATACTGAAATTTCAATATATTGATTGTAGTTTTAACTAATTTTTACTGATGGATTTTCAATGATTCAGGTACTGGAAAAGCTTGCAAAGCCTAATGCAGGATCCTGCTTTATTACTCTTCTACAGAATATTTCTGGAATTGCCGAGACAGCCCCAGGTATTTCAAACCAAAGACAGGAGGTGTATTTTTTGAGATTACCATTAATGAGAACTCTTGCCTTGAAGTGCACCTGTCAAAACAGGAATATAGAGAACCCACGGGAATTCTGAAGTCTCAGGAAGGACAACAGCAGGACACAATTCAATAGGTACCGTACTCCAAGCCGAGCCGTCGCCGAGTTGGCCACTTGCATTCTGTCCCCACCCCCAGAGGGTATTGTCTGACCTGATTGCCAGAGTGTGCATGGAACCCGCGGTGATTGCTGACCATGTAGTACCTGGTTGCACATGATACAGATATATGTATGGATAAACGCTATCGTTGCCGATTTGACCGTCACCACCATTTCCCCAGGCCCAAAGTTCTCCATTATTTTTAATACCTAAACTGTGCGAATTACCAGGGGCCAAACTATACCAGCCAGACGGCTCGTCTAAAGCAACCGGTGTCTTGTAGGGATTGGTAGATGTATATTTGATCTGGCGATAACCATTATTCCCCCATCCATATGAGGTACTATCTTTTTTCGATGCCAGTGAATAATAACTCCCGCCCGAAATTCTTTCCCAATCAGTGTCGATCCCGAGTTGCGTGGGAACGTGTTGATCAACTTGAGTTCCATCGCCCAACTGAGAATACAAATTATCACCCCATGTCCACAATGTCTGCTGGTCACCATTTTTCTTGATCGCCAGGCCAAACTCGCCACCGGCTGATACTGTCTGCCAATCAGTATCCGAGCCAATTTGTTTGGGAACAGTGCTTGTTACTGTTGTTCCATCACCCAACTGGTAATTGGTATTTTTCCCCCATCCCCAGAGAGTACCATTTTTTTTGAGTGCCAGAGTGTGACCGAATCCGGCCGAAACAACCAGCCAGTCAGTATCGGATCCTACTTGAATCGGAGCGTATTCGTCAGTTCCTGAACCTGATGTACCAATTCCCAATTCTCCATCATAGTTCCTGCCCCATGCCCAAAGGGTTCCATCCTTCCTGATGGCAACAGTGTGTGCGTAGCCACCAGTCACGCTTTGCCAATCATCATCGCCTCCCACCTGAACGGGTGTATTTTCAGCATTGGTGGTCCCGTTGCCAAGTTGCCCGCTTGCATTGTTTCCCCAAGCCCATAATGTACCATCTGTTTTAATTGCAAGCGCATGCGTAGCACTTGAATTGCCAGGAACTGAACCAAGCACAGCCCAATCGGTATCCGTGTTGACCGGACCTGGAACCAGATGCTTCCAGCCATTACCGGTTCCCAGATTTCCGGAATAGTTGTTCCCCCACACAAACAAACCGTTTCCTTCAACCAACCCTGCCGCGTGGGAATAACCTGCCACCACTTTTACCCAATCTGTTCTCGTTCCGACCTGCACAGGGCTACAACTGTTAGCTGTCGTGCCAATAGCCAACTGTCCCTTTTCATTGACACCCCATGACCATAATGTTCCATCGGCTTTTAAAGCTAAACTATATTTTTCTTCCGCAGCGACAAATATCCAATCAGTATCCTGGCCGATCTGAACTGGCACATTAGTGTTTTCCATATTTTCTGCACCAAGACCCAATTGCCCCATATCATTAAGGCCCCAAGACCAGAGAGTTCCGTTATTTTTGATAGCGACAGTGTGTCCAAAACCTGCTGCAGCCATACTCCAGTCTTTATCCGTCCCTACTTGAGTTGGAATCCATTGATCGGTTCCACTTCCATGTACTCCCAAACCAAGCTGTCCACTATAATTCAATCCCCACGCCCACAGAGTACCATCGTCCTTTGTTGCAACGGTATGCCAATATCCGGCAGAACCGTTTTTCCAGTCTGTTCCAGAACCTATTTGAGTCGGACTGTTTTTTTGTTCGTTTGTATTATCACCGACTTGCCCATAACTGTTGTTTCCCCCACACCACAGGGATCCATTTGTTTTGATGGCAAGTGTATGAGAATATCCGG
>JBFXIU010000334.1:0-3684 GCA_050175615.1 Porticoccaceae bacterium
CTCTTTCCAGTTGGTGGAAAGGTAGGCGTGGATCTGCTCGGGCACGGGGCCTTTGCCGTCGTAGCAGAGGAAGTTCTGATTCAGCAGTTCGCGCAGGTCGAGCTGTGCCTCGTTCTTGCTCCAGCCGCCGAGCTGCTGCATGAACTGCGGATTGATGTCGGAGAAGGTCTGCGGCTTTTCCTTGATGAGCTGGCGGAGCCACTGGATGGCCGATGCCTCGTCGGAGACGAACATCGCCATCTGCTTGAGTTCGCCCGAGGTCATCTTCTTGCGGTCGTATTCGGCCACCTGATCCGGCAGGAAAAACATGCCGTCGCGCTCGATGAAGCGCTGCGAAAGCCCGATCTGGAACTCCTGGCTGGAGATGGGAACCGGGTAGCCCTTGCGGACATAGTAGGCCACCATTTGGTCGAACAGAATGCGCGGATCGCGTTCCGGGACGAACTGCAGCAAGGCTCCTTGTTGCTTCGTGATTGGCAGATACTTCAAGTGCGTGCGCACAAAATCCCAAACACCTTCTTCGGTTTGCGCCTCATTCTGAAAACGTTCTTCAAAACCGCCATTGGGTTTGTAGGCTGAGATAACGAGGTCTTGTTTGACGGCTGTAGGTGTATTAACTGCCTGAAAAGTACCTTGTTTTTTGTCCAGGGCCGAGACACTGGCCACAATAAAGCCAGCATTTGCAATCGCAGTCTGAATGCTATTCCAGACAGATGCTTTTGTATTTGAAAATTCTATAGTTATCCACCGGCCTGGCTTTAACGTGCGGTAGTATTCCCTAAAGCAGGCTTCGATAAGCGCTTGATATTCAGGAAGTGCTTTGTTTCTGACTCTATCTACAATGGCTTCAGATTGGGCATTGGTTTTTACGCCATGCCATGCTTCCACTAATAGATTTAGATCAGAATAATAAATATTTTCTCCAAAAGGAGGGTCAGTAAATATGTAATCTAACGAGTTAGATGTAATCCTCGACCTGGAGCAATCGCCTGTAAATATGCAAGAATAATTACTACCGAAATTTATGCCTGAAAAGGCTTTGGTTACCCTCTTAAACTTTCCTTCCAAATTATACCAAGGGCTACATTCGGATATCTGAGATGGCACATAAAAGACACCTGCCATTTGACGGTTTACTTGTGACCCACCAGGTCGACCATGCATAATGGGCTGATATCTATTCAATACGGACAATCCAGGTATTGCTTGTTCTATTGTCCATAGGACTGCGTGTCTTATACCCTTGTCCTTTATCTCTATCGCTTTCTGCCATAGCAATCCAAGTGCCATAGCCTGCCTAGTGAGAAAGAAGTTATGAATGTGAGTTACCTTTGTGGTCTTCATACGTCCAACATTGGCCATTTGCATCTCTGGCAGAGCTTCCGTAGGTACAGTAAGCGGTAGATTCAAAGATTCAATTTTCTCTATCAGTGCTATATCTGACGGATCTGGCTCCTTTTCGTGAACTGTTTTTCCTATTGTATAGTTGATTAGAACTGGCACTCTTTTAGGTGTCTGTGTCACATCAGATAGTGATTCGTCGTATTTAGATACGAAGGCTAAATCAATGCTATCCTTTGTGCATGAGGTGTTGCATTTTGGGCAAGGAAATCTCTCCAGAACTTTGTACGTTTTGAAATCAAAAGCATCCTTTAAGAATACAATTTCCTCGCCACATTCTGGACAAACAAAAACCTCGCTCCATACTGTATAGTTGATTTTCGCGGGCGTTTTTCCATCAGTATGCTTAGTCTCATACATCCACCCAATTTCATTGTTTAATTCTCTTAGAATTCGTTTGAATTCCTTTTCGTATTTTGCCGGAGAGAACCGGAGATTATACTTTGAAGCTATGAATGTAGCGGCTGGAGATAGGTCATTTAATAACGCACGCCGAGCTCCTATTTTCGAAAATATAATCCAAGATTTTTTGCCAGAGTCATCGATTTGCTCAGACAAAATATCTCCATTAGGTCGAACTTGATAACCTAATTCGATAATGGCATTACGGTCCCCGCACATTTGTGCAGCGATACCAGTCATCCCACTTCCACAAAAACCATCAAAGATAATATCTCCAGGTTTTGTGTAGTGAAGGATGTAACGCATGATTGCCTTGTGGGGCACTTTGGTGTGGTAGGTATGTGCCCTATAAAACTGATCCGTTTTCCCTTCACTCACATCGGTAGCAAATGGCTCACGGTGGTAGTGGGAGCCTTCAGGATGTTCCGGCTTCTGCGCATCCCACTCGGCGATGAAGTCGGCGATCCATGGGTTCGGGCAGGCGGTGTAATACGGCGGGTCGCTCAGGTTCAGGATGTCCTCGTCGCTGCCGATGGGAAAGCCTTCGATCTTGCGAAACTCCGGGTCCTGCAGCTTCTTGCGCAGCTCCTCGGTAAAGTGGGCGCGGCGGGCCTCGTCATTCTCGAAGGTCATGCCGAGACAATTCACCGGGCCGGAGGGCTTCTGCGGCTCTTCAAGCAGCGAGTCGAACAAACTGTTTTCTTTCATCTTCATAATCCTTGGCTTTCGTCTTGTGTCTCAGCTTGGTCACTTCGCGGGTGGCCAAGCTCGGCGGAGTTGGTCACTCGCTTAGTCACTCTTATTCCAAAACGATCCGCACCTTGGCCGGGTCCTTGCCCTTGGTGAGCTGATCAATGTACTCCTCAAAGCGTTTCTTCATCTCCGCCGGGGTGGCCGGGCCGTCGGTGACCTGCAGGGCCTGTTGCAGCTCCTGCGCCTTGACGGTGACCTTGACCAGGCCGGAGAGTACTTCCTTCAATGCATGGACAAAGTTGCTGTCCAGCGGCACCGGCAGTTCCTTCGACTTGATGAAGGCCTCCAGGGGCTCGCGGTCGTCGATCTTCAGCAGGTCCATGTTGGCCTGGGTGATCGGGTCCTCCAGGTTGCTGAGGATGGTCGAGGTCCAGGCCGTCACCATGGCGTCGAGCTGGGCGTCCATCTGGTCGATCATCTGCGAGCCTGCCGCCGTGCCGGTTTCCACCGAAGGCCGGAACCCGCAATGCGGGCAGATGGGCGAGGCGTCGAGGTTTTGCTCGGTCAGGGCAAAGCAGCTCTTCAGTCCGGCCAGGCGGTTCTGGTAATCGGTGAGCTGCTGCCGGGGCATCAGGTCGATACCGGCCAGCTTGAGCAGGGTTTGCAGCCGCTGGTCGTTGAGCAGGCCAGCCTTGCGTTTGTCGTCGTTCACGCCCAGCCGGGCCTTGGTGTGCAGGCCGATGTAGGCGACGGTGTAATCCTTCTTCAGCTTTTGCAGCTTGGCCCCGATGGACTGGCTGGCCAGCTCGGTCAGGTCGGCCTGCTTGAGGGCATCCAGCACGTCCTGCCGGGTGGTCTTCATGCGATCCACCCAGTCATGCTCGGCGGGCAGCACCGCCTCGGCGGTGGAAAGCCAGGATGCCGTCGGGCTGTGGTCCATGATGAACTCGCGCAGGGCGTCCAGCTCATCCAGGGCTTTCACGGCCTTTTCGTGGGCCAGCACTTCGGGAGCGCTGTAACGGAAGTTTTTCAGCTTGCCCGGCGAGGAGTAGGCCTGGAGGGATTCAAAGAAGCCCTTGGCCTCGTCCAGCCCGCTGGCCTGGCTGGATAGGTCGGTTCCCGCGAGCAGGTCCAGGCCCCAGAAGGAGAGCCCTTCGCGCAGGGTCTGCTGGGTCATGACGATGCGCT
>JBFXIU010000335.1:0-3674 GCA_050175615.1 Porticoccaceae bacterium
CGGGCTTGGTGACAGCTAAGGTGACGGATTCCAGCGGAAACACCCTGCGAAACGGCCTGCCGTGTTTGCAAGAGCTGAATTTCCCTGTTCTACGCAAGGGCATGAACAATATTGAAATAACTGCCGTGGGCGCAACGTTCACGGAGCTTAAAATACAGGCAAAGAGCCGCTGGAGGTGATAATAGGTGGCGGTCAGATCAATTTTAACCTCACAGGAGGACTTTACCGGTGAATATCCCGTAACAGAGCGCACCTCCGCGCTATGGCGTTTTAATGAAAGCGCTCCGGACAGCAATACGCAGCTCCGGGATTCCTCCAGTCACGGGCGGCATTTTACGATATCGGGCTGGTCGGGCACCACCGCATCCCTTCCAGTGAGCCGGTTTGGGCGATATTTCCGGCAGAACATCAGCAATCCAACCAGCGAAAAAACACATCTTATAGCTGCCAACGACGGCAGCTTTTTTAGTGCGCTGGGAGAAAAAATCGCAGTGGGCGGCTGGATCAACCCAACCACCTACTCGGTCGGACAAACGTATAGTCCAATCTTTAACACCCGGCAAGGTCCCGGCCAGCCGATTTTCTATGTGTCGCTCTTTCAGGGTAGGCCGCGCATGATGCTCTACAACTCGGCGGGAACATTGATCCTTGATCAGAGCGAAACGCCGAGTTTTTCGATGGTTAATGGCGGCTGGTATTTCATCGCGGCCGTGATTGAGGTAACGGCCAAGACTTCACAGTTTATACTCTGCGACCGGAGCAACGGCGCGGTTTGGATAGCTCCTAAACGTACCTTTACCGGTACGCTTAACCCGACCTGTACAGCGAATATCGTCATGGGCATGCACGCCGATACCTATTATTACGCTGGGGGCTTTGACGATTGGTTCATGGAAACCGATTCGCAGCTGACCATAGACGATTTACGGGATCATTTCAAAATGGCACTGTTAGCCAACGGTGCCGATAGCGCTGCTGCTGTAGATGCTCTGACGGAACCCGGCGCGGTCGTGCTCAAGGCAACAAGTGGTGTTTATCCCACAAGCGGTATGCTGTATACTAAGGCGGTGCCCTGTTCTCTATCCGGCAGCGGGCGGGTGGCATTAACCAGCGAATATATTGCGGGCGTCACTTCCATAGCAGAGGTAGAAACGGCCACCTCCGGCGATTTGGAGGAATGGTCTTCGTGGCAGACGGTGGGCAGCGGCGGCGAGCTGCAGTCGCCTAACCGACAATACATCCGGTTCCGGGTGACGCTGGCCACCACCGATACGGCGAGAACGCCGAAGTTGCTGGAAATCCAGCTTCATGATATACCCAAGCCCCCTTATGAGAAGCTGGGCTTTGCCCGGCCCGTAGTGCTGGCCGCAAACGGAGCGTGGGAAGCCGTGCTGGAGAATGCCTTTGATATTATCGTCACCGGCGAGGTCAACGGCGCGGAAGTGCTGGAATTCAAGCTGCCTTGGGGCGACGGCAAACGGGCGGCTTTGGATAACGAAAAATCGGTACAGATCGTAAATGATATCTACCGCATTCGCACTCTCTCCGATGAAAAAAGCACTGACGGATCCACCCTGACCACAGTGTACGCCGAGGCCGCTTTTTATGATCTTGCGTTCAGTGCGGAAAAGCAACCCATCGAATTCAACGCGGATACGCCGGACGTGCCGATGCGATACGCGCTTGAGGGCACCGGCTGGTCGGTGGGCACGGTCAACGTATCCACCCTGCGGACATGGCAGAGCACGGAAAAAAACGCGCTGGCTATCCTGCGGGCAGTACAGAACATCCACGGCGGCGACCTCGTGTTCGACAGCGCCAACCGGCTGGTGCACTTGCTGACCTTCAGCGGTAAGGAAAGCGGCGCGCTGTTCGCGTACCGGAAAAACCTGAACAGCATCAAGCGCGTGGTCGATACCCGCAGCCTTATAACCCGCTTGTTTGCTTATGGCAAGGACAACATGACCTTCGCTTCCATCAACGGCGGCAAAGAATATGTGGAGGACTTCACCTATTCCGGCGAGGTTCGTGTTTCCACTCTCGATTTGTCCAATTTCAGCAACCCATATCAGATGCTGGAGTATACAAGAATGCGGCTGGCCGAGTACGCAAAGCCTCGTGTTTCCTATGTGCTTTCGGCCATGGATTTATCCACCCTTACCGGTTATGAGCACGAAGCTTGGGAGCTTGGCGATATCGTCACGGTGGACGACCGCGACCTGCATTTGACCATCCGGACGCGGATCGTCCGCAGGCAGTACAATTTGCAGGAACCGTGGCAAACCGTGCTGGAGCTATCCAGCAAGCTGCGGGAATTAGGCGATGCGCCGGAAGAAACTATTGCCGACCAATTGGCACAGTCCGATCTTGTGCAGCAAGAAATCCGGGACATGGTGCCCTTTAATCATCTGCGGAATTCCCGCGCGGATGACGGTTTCGCTTACTGGCAGAACTCAGGCTTTGAAGTCGACACCGAGAGTGGTGTAACAGGTACGGCTTCCTTCAAGGCAGTCGGTGTTTCCGGCATGACGAAAAGCATGGCGCAGACGGTCAATCCGGCCTCGCGGCGCAACTATACCATATCGGCGCAGATCGGTTCGGAAAATTTGACAAAAGGTGCGAACGGCCAGGTAGGCATCGAGGTGGTGTTTGAATATGAGGACGGTTCCATCGAAACGCGCTTTATTGATTTGTTCTAAAAGGAGATGGTGGTATGGCCTATTTGCAGCAGATTGCGCGGGACGCTTCGCCAAGAGGTTCTGGCGTCCTGCGCGCCATTACCATCCGGCTCTGCATCACCGACTGTACGGGAACAGTGTACTTTACGGATATCATGCTGCAGGCCGGTTCCATCGCCACCGGCTGGGTCGGTCATGTGGGTGAGATCCAGTGGACGCAGGACGGGTAGGTGATGGCCATGGTGACAAATTTCATTCGGTTTACGGAAACGCTTAAAACCAAGGAAGATATGCGGGTGGTCAGCATCACCGTGCGCCCGCTTATCGCAGACAGCACCGGCACTATCTGGTTTACCGATCTTCAGATGCAGGAGGGTGACCAGTTGACTGGCTACACACCCCACACCACCACAATGCTTAGAAATTCACCAAACCCACCGCGATACCACAACGGCGTGGTGCGCACCGGGGATACCATCATCATCTTCAATCTGGGTGAAACCTCCGCAGGGCTGGACTGTTATATTTACCCCATTCAGGACATGACGGCAGAAAGCGTTGCCCTCTCCCAGGGCGCGGGATCGCATAAAATGCGCTTCCTCGCCTCGGCAAACGCTGGTGACGAACTGGCGCTGCGGGCTTCCACGCGGGAATGTCTGAAAAACGGAAGTGCCACGCCAAAGCACGGATTTTTTCAATATTCCGCTGCCCATGACAGCAAACATCAGGTTCAGCTTCAGGAGCGCAAATCGGCGCGGGTGTATTTTGAGTACCGGGAGATGATGAAAGGACAGGATCGGCCATGAGGGATTATTTAAAAGGAAAGAAGTGCATGGTGTGGAGCTTCATGGGCAACGCTCGTATGTATCAGGCCCTGCGAGATTATGGCGACCGGCTGGACACAGTCGGTATTTTTACATTTGAGGTCAATATATCCGGCGCGATCACCGAAACCGGAACCGATGTGGCTAGTCTCGCTACATACCGCGCAAGATG
>JBFXIU010000336.1:0-3636 GCA_050175615.1 Porticoccaceae bacterium
TCAGGAGCAATAAAATGATCGAAAAAAATGTCTTTTCTTTTCATGAAAGTCCCAAAGACGACTGGACGTGGACCGAAACAACGTTTTTGTTTTTTTCAGTTCCCGAAGAAGGCATCAGTGGCTCGATTTATGTCCTTGCCAGACCCAATCTGGGCGTTTGCCACAGCAGCATCGAAATCCATAAAGGCTTTTGCTTGCACCCTTGGCAAACGGCATTTATGGATGCCCAGATGCATCTGCCATGCCCTGAGAATTTTTCAAATTTTAAACTGCCCAACGGTTTGGAATTTGAAGTCACCAACGATCCCAAAGATTTCAGGTTTGCCTACAAAAGCAAGGATGGTGCCTGCGCCTTTGATCTGGATTTCAAGGCGCTTTCCTACCCCTTTGATCCCCACGATCCCAATGATAACCCCTTGCTGAAAACCGATGTCAAAGCCGCCAAAGTGCCTGGCTACGAAGGCTGGCACAACGGCCATATGGAAAGCAACGGCCGCATAACGGGCACATTGGAATTAAATGGCAAAAAATACAGGGTCGATTGTATCGACGGTATGGATAAAAGTTGGGGGCCGCGTCCAGACTTTGGCCAGGAAGGCGCCAGCTGGCTCCATGTATCAACCGGAAACGATTTCTCTGCCTTTCTCGCCGTTGCCTTGAATTTCGATCAAAAAGAAATTGTTTACGGTCCCCTGCGTTTTGGATTTGTCTCCGACAACGGTGAAACCACCGGCATTGTTGAAGCAGAAATGAAATCCCAGCGCCGCGATATGCACTCGTTGCGCACAACCATTAAATTCAGGGATGCAAAAAATCGTGTCTTTGAAGCTGTCGGCACGCCGCTTGCCGCCGCGCCCTGGTATACCTTTAACCCTTCGGCTGTTTCCTATCAAACATTGATGCAATGGCAATGCAACGGTAAAACCGGCGCAAGCCATCTTACCGATTTTGTCGGCATCAATTATTTGGCACGGGGAATGGCAGACCAATATTCCTGCTGAACACACCCCCATTTTTAAATTAATGACTAACGGATTTTTTATGGCTTTTGAAAACATCACCTCCGACCTTCCAGCGTTCGCCAGCGAGCACGATAACCGCCATGATCTCAGCGCTTACCCCAATAGCCGCGAGGCGGCGGTTTATATGCTGTCGTTGCCAGAGCAGGGCATAGCGGGGCTTATGTACACCTGGGTCACCTGGGAAGGAAAGGCGAGTGTCGCCACCTGTATTTTCGGTGACGGCATCGGTGAAAAAATCGAGGAGCGTTTCGAGGAAATTGACGTACCCAAGACCATGGATTTTTACGACTGGCAGGTTAAAGGTCTGCACATGAAAATTCTTGAACCCCTGGTGTCGGCGGAGTTTTCTTTTAAAGGCAAGCGTATCGAGCTGGACTACCACTTTGAGGCCATGCATCCGATTTACCCCTTCAGTTCCCATAAAAAAGGCTGCCCTCCCTATTACGCCATCGATCGCACCGAACAGCATGGCAAAATCAAAGGCACCCTGAAAGTGGATGGCCGCAGTTTTGAATTTAATACCATCGGCCAGCGAGATCACGCCTGGGGGCCGCGGGTGTGGGGGCTCAATCAGCACTACAAATGGTTTCACGCCACCACCACCGAATCTGCCGTGCATTTTTTCGAAATGCAGTCATTCGGCAAAGTCCACCTCAGAGGTTATGTCTTCAAAGACAACCATATGGCGGAAATTGTCAGCGTCGACCACGAATATACCTTTGACGACGAAATGCACCACAAAACCATCGACGTGGTTGCCAAGGATTCTGCCGGTCGCACCACCACCATTAATTGCATAAGATTTGCCACCTACCAGTATATGGCCGATCCTTTGATCACTCTCAATGAATCGCCCACGGTAGTGGAAATCGACGGTAAAAAAGGCGCTGGCTGGTGCGAATTCTGCTGGAACAAGGAATATCTCGAATTTGCCAAGGAACACGTTCATTTTCACAAGTAAAAGCTGATTCGGCACTTATTGAATGCTTATGGGGGTATCTGTGGATATACGACAAACGCCAACAAAAGAATTTATTGAAAGCGTAAGAGAGCAATTTAACGTAGAGCCTGAAATAGACCGGGTTCTTACCAGGAAAATGGAGCTGCGTTCTGGCGCCCCTTTTTCTGTGCCGTCGCTGGATGAGCTTTATCGCGGTGTTGTTGCCCTTATCGGTGAAAATGTCCACACCCCCTTTGCCGTAAAAAATTCCCGTTGGCTGGCCGGTGGCGCCGCGAAAATTCAGATGGCATTTGATTTGGAGTGGCGCGGCCTGTCGGGTGCGGAAGAGCTGCAACTGACGCCACTGGTGTTGCGCATGGCGCCTGCGGAGTCGACACTGGAAACTTCACGGTTGCGGGAATTTCAACTTCTCAAAGCCATCGAAAATATTGTGCCCGTGCCAAAATGTTACTGGATTGACGACACGCCGAAACACTTCCCCTATTCCGCCATGATTTACAGTTTCGCTGAGGGTGTCACCAAACCCACCGCCAGCGACCATTCCCAGGTAACCGGCATCGGCACCAAATTTACTTCGCAGTGGCGAGAGAAACTGGCGCCACAACTGGTCAAAAATCTGGCCGATCTCCACACCGCCAATCTCGAAGCCATGGATCTCAGTCTTTTTGAAAAGCCAGCACTTGGCTCTAATAAAGGTACTTTAAAGCAAATCGATTGGTGGCTGCGGGTCTGGGAAGAAGACCGGGAAGAAGCAGAGCCGCTGATTACCGTTGCCGCAGAGTGGCTGAAAGCCAATGCACCAAATCTGGATCATGTCTCCATTATTCACGGCGATTTTCGCAGTGGAAATTTTCTATTTTCAGAAACTACGGGGAAAATAACCGCCTGGCTCGACTGGGAAATGTGTGTGCTCGGCGATCGCCATCAGGATCTCACCTGGGTGAGTATTCCAGAGTTTGGTAATTTTGCCGAAGACGGCACCACCTTTCTCGCCAGCGGATTAATTCCTACGGAAACCTTGTTTCAACAGTATCGTGACATCTCCGGCCTCAGCATTGATCCCGCGCGTTTGGAATACTACAGAATTTTCAATTTGTGGTTGACCGTTATCATCTGCCTGGCAACCAGTCACCGCTCCGCCAAGGGCGGCAAATCCCACCAGGATTCACTGCTCGCCTGGCTCAGTGGTTTTGGCTACGTACTGCTCGACCAACTACGCATAAAGCTCGCGGAGAAACTGTCATGATTCCAGGGATCAGCACACAACTTAATGCGGTTATTCGCTCCCTGGACACCATTATCAAGCCCTGTCTTGAAGGCTCCAACCCCCTCGCCCTGGAGCAGATTAATCTGTGCATTAAAACCCTCGAAATGGTGAATTTGCGCTACCCCTATCTGGATCGATTTCTGCGTTCAGATATCGAGAGCAATATTGGCTTGGGTCAAAAATTACTCGACCTCAAAAACACCGCGACAACGTCGAGCGCCAATCTACAGCTGGACAGCATCCTGAAAAAAAGCCAGGCAATAATATCAGCCTCGGCAACTGGCCTCCTCGAACTCCAGGGTATTTATCAGGAGCTCAGAGAATAACTCGCCGAATGGATCAGGCTTAGCAATGCACAGGGATTTAACGCCGACGTCAACCGCCTG
>JBFXIU010000337.1:0-3629 GCA_050175615.1 Porticoccaceae bacterium
TTTCGCCAATGTTACGGCAGCGGCGGTGACTCCGGCTAACGGGACGTATACTATTATAGCCTTCAGGTCTTAAGTAACATTATAGGCCCGGTCGGTCTGCCGGGCCTTTCCCTTTGAACAGGGGGGGGGTGATCTTTTTGTCCCAATATCTTTTTTCCGAAGTGGAAGTATTAAATGACCGGGATAAAACATTTGGCACTGCCGGGCCGGGCACCCTGGCCAGCAACGTTTTAACCTTGACAATTACGGGCGTCGCGAACAAAAAACATTATATCGGCTCAGTTGTACTTACCGGGACTGCTGGCACCGGTGGAGCTGAAAGCTTTAAGATAAAAAAAGGCACCGCGGTTGCTTGGGAGGAAACGTTTACTATCGGCACCGATAAGATACGTCAGTTCCAGGCTGTTCCACTGGTAGGCAATAACGGAGAAGATATCACGATTGAAGCATCAGCCACGAACCTGACGGCCGGCAAATTATATGTGGTTTATTATACAAAGTAGGGGGCGTTAAGGATGGCCAGAAAAACAAATAGCAAAGTTGCCAAAGCCCAGGCAGCATACAAGCAAGCCGTCAAAACTTCCAAGCCCGGCGAGGGTAAACGCTTTGCCGCCATGGAGAATTTACTGGAGGCCAAAGGGGCCGAAAACCCGGAAGCGCTGGCTGCCTATATAGGACGCAAAAAGTATGGGCCTAAAGGTTTCGCTACCATGGCGGCATCAGGTCGGAAGAAGGCAAATAAGAAGGCCGGTAAGAAGGGCGGCAAATAAAAATGAAACCCATGTCTCGTTCTGACCTCTTTACCATAGCAGAACGACACGGTATTAAAACTAACCGGACTCAGGCATTAGCTAAATTGCGGCAGTATCTTTTGGATTATTATCGTTCCCCGGAAGGCCAGGCCGAAATAAGCGCAGCCCCGCGCATTATCGTAGAGCCTGGCAACGTATTCCCTTTACAAGACCAGAATGTTGAAGTTATAGTCGATCTCTTGTTGCAGGAGGTGGAAGGCTATTATGGCAATAAATCTAGGCCAACTCCGGGCAAAAGTCCGTAGTATATTGCAGGAACCTGTGCCGGCGCGGTGGTCTAACCCAGACATAGACGGCTACTTAAATGATGGCCTGCAGGATATGGCTAAAATAGCTGAAAGGTTGCGGACGAAAGAAGTTGAGGTTACAGCCGGAACAGCCACAATAGCCTTCCCAGATGATTTACTTGTCTTACATTCGGTCTACTGGGGCGATAGTAGCAGTAAAACTGAGTTGTTGTTAGCCCAGGATACTTTACCGGCGGATGACCTTACCCAGGATACGCCGGTTTATTTTTACCTTCTTGACGGCAGCATAAAACTCCGGCCAATCCCCAATGTGGCTAAAAATATTTACTTTGTTTATTATTGGAAGCCCAAAACTATGGTAGCCGATACTGATACTCCAGAGTTAGAGGGAGCAGAAAACGCCCTTATATCTTACGCCGTTTACCGGGCCTATTTCGAGGATAGCGACCCCAGGGCTACATTGTGGGAGCAGGATTACGCCAAACAGCAGCTTAAATGGCTGGCTATAGAAAACCAGAATAACCCTGACATCATGCAGGTTAAAGAGGTGTGGTAGCCTATGGCATCAAAAAAGAGCCAGGCAAAAATCGGCGCTATAGACTACCAGAGGGTTATCGACTGGTCCGACGGCATGAATAATGCCGTCAACGCTGCCTTACTGAAGGACAGCGAGAGTGTTTTGCTTCAAAATGCTTCCTTGGACCAGAAAGGAACACTGTTCCCACGTAAAGGGCGCGTCGAAAGATATAACCCTGATATTAGCACTACAGGTTCGGTTGCCGGTATAGCGTCATATTACAAGTCTGATGGTACCAGCAGGCTTCTAATTGGAACAGGTGATGGAAAACTTTACACTGATAAACCACATATTATTAATTCCTACGACACCCAGGGCGAGTTTAACAGCGGCCAGTACCAGGCGGCCGTAGCCACTTCGGACGGTAAGATATGGCCGATGATAATTTCTACCGGATTTGAGGATGGCAGTTTTAGCGACTTCCATACCCGTGACAGCGGCTGGACTATTGATGATACTGTCTATAAGACCGGCGCTAAATCGGCCAAAGGCACGGGCACCACGCAGAAGCTCATCAGGGAGTTGGGAATAAACGCCGGACAGGTTTACGTTAAGTTGGCCTGCCGCTTCGCCGAGACGGACCAGGAGCACTTCCCGGTTATCTTCAAGTCCCCTACTGACACCGAAATTCAGGCGGTGGTGGCCGATTCCGACGGTAATTTCAAGTATCACAACGGGACGGCCTTGGCCGCCTTCCCTACCACCAAAACTTACGCTGCCAACACCTGGTACGTTGTAGAAGTATGGGTTAGCGGCGGCACTTTCTGGGTAAGCATTGACGGAGTAAGCCTGACGCCTTCCGGCCTGGCGATGAAGGATACCGCGAATGCTGCCCAGATGCAAGTGACAAAGATGCAGATTCAAAATGCAGGGGCTACTTCGGCTACGATGTGGGTCGATGATGTAGAGATAAACACCATTGCTTCCATGTTTCTAGGAACACCTACTTACGACAAAATTTGGATTTAGGAGGTAAATAAAATGGCTGGCATCAGCACTTATTTGGCAAACAAACTTTTAGACCACACCCTGCGGAATGTGGCGTATACCCCGCCTGCCGCGGTTTATGTAGCTGTATATACAACCAATCCGACCGCCAGCGACACTGGTACAGAGGTTTCCGGCGGCGGGTATGCCCGGCAACAGGCTACGTTCAATCCGTCATCCGGTGGGGTTATTACCAATAACGCGGATATTATATTCCCCACTTCTACAGCTTCGTGGGGCACGGTTGCTTATGTTGGTATCCGCGACGCGGCCACAGGGGGCAACCTGCTCTACTACGCGCCGTTGAGTGTTTCCAAGACCATTGACCCCGGCGACCAGTTGAAGATACCTTCCGGGCAGTTGAGCATTTCGATAGATTAGAGGTGGTAGTTAATGCCGCGTTTAAATGTTGCTAACAATGCTGGGACGGTTTTAGTGCAGGCTTGTACTTTCAGCGACACGACGATTTACGTCCAGGACGTGTCGAAGTTCCCTTCGCCGCCTTTCCGTATTACGGTGGACAACGAGATTATGGAAGTTACTGCGGTTGACACCAACCTGAAAACCTTTACGGTTTCCCGTGCCCAGGAAGGCACGACGGCTACTTCGCATAATATCGGCGCGTCCGCGGAAAACCGCTGGACGGCTGGCACTTACGGTGAACTGGCAGGTATGGCTGACTTGACCTGGACTAATGTGCAGGGGAAACCTTCCAGCTTTACTCCTTCTGTTCACAAGAACACTCATGCCACTGGAGGCAGCGACGCGTTAGCCCCGGCGGATATAGGAGCGGCAGCGGCCAGTGATCTTGCTGCGCATTTGGCCGATGTAGCGCCACATGGCGCAACTTCATCATCTACCGCAGGCAGAATAGTATTGCGTGATACCGCAGGACGTGCCCAAATGGCAATACCAACCTCTGCGGCTGACGTTGCTAGGCTAGATAGCGGCATACTATCTACGCTGTATGCAGTTCGTCAAGCGTTTCCAAATGCTGTATCCACG
>JBFXIU010000338.1:0-3619 GCA_050175615.1 Porticoccaceae bacterium
CATGTCCAGGTACCGACCACTTTGCCCACCTACGACGAACTCATCGGCCTGGCCTGCACACCGAAGCAGTACAACCAACACCTGCTCTCGTTGATCAAACCCGAGCGCTGCAATGTGTTGACTCTCCACGCCGAGGTGGAAGGGGGGGCCTGCCTGGCCCAGTTTGAGGAGTTTCTCACCAAGGCAGGGGAGCTGGGCCTTGTTTTTGAATCCCTTGGAGAGACGCTCTCCCGCACCGAGACCATTACCGAGGCCTGCATCGTGCAAGAATCTGTTGCCGGCAGGGAGGGATGGCTCGCCTGCCAGAAAACGAGCGACGGGCCTTCACAAGAACAATAAGGAGCATGTGTGCCGTGAATGATGCGTTGAATCAACAACAGACAACAGGGCAGCGTATGGTTCTCTACACCCTGTTACTGCTGTCTTTTTATCTGCTCGCCTATGTGCTGCCACTCGGGGCGCGTGATCTTTTTGTCCCCGATGAAACCCGTTACGCAGAGGTGCCCCGGGAGATGATCGCCAGCGGTGACTGGGTCGTGCCCCACCTCAACGGTCTGCGTTACTTTGAAAAACCGGCCATGGGCTATTGGGCGCATGCGGGCTCCCTGCTTCTGTTCGGGGAAAATACTTTTGCGGTTCGATTCCCCTCGGCGCTTGCGGTTGGCCTGTCGGCCCTGCTGGTTTTTTTCCTGGTCAAGAAGGACCAATGGGCGCAACAAGGAGAGGAAGGGCAATTTGCGCCAGTTGCCGCCAGCCTTGTGTTTCTTTCCTGCTTCGAGGTCTTCGGAGTGGGCAATACCGCAGTGCTGGATAACCTGTTTTCGTTTTTCTTGACGGCCTGTATTGCCGTCTTTTATTGGGCCACGGAGGCGGATCGGGGCAGTGCCCGCGAAAAGCTGTTGCTGGTCATCGCCGGGCTCCTGTGCGGCTTTGCCTTCCTCACCAAGGGATTCCTCGCCTTTGCCGTACCAATCCTGACCCTGGTGCCCTATCTCCTTTGGCAGCGCCGCTTCATCGATATCCTGCGCATGAGTTGGCTGCCCCTTCTTGTCGCCTTGATCGTGACCTTGCCCTGGGCGCTCAACATACACCAGCGGGAACCTGATTTTTGGAACTCTTTTTTCTGGAACGAGCATATTCGCCGTTTTGCCGGCAACGATGCCCAGCATAAGGCGTCGTTCTGGTTTTTCCTCCTCGCGGCTCCGGGCCTGGTTTTTCCCTGGACGTTTTTGATCCCCGCAGCCAGTGCCGGGGTTAAAAAAATCTGGTTTGAGCAGCCGGAACACACCGGTCTGCTGAAGTTATGTCTCTGCTGGACACTGGTTCCTTTCCTGTTTTTTTCGCTTTCGCACGGCAAACTGCTCACCTACATCCTGCCCTGTTTCCCCCCTTTTGCCATACTCATGGGCTTGGGGCTGCTGCAACTTCTGCGGCACAATGAACCAAGTACACTGTTTCGGGGAGGCCTTGCCGTCAACGGCCTGCTGTTTGCGCTGCTGCTTATCGTCTTTGTCGTTTTCCAGTTCATTGGCTTGCACGGATTCAGGCCCTATAGCCAAGCCTGGAAGGTGATCATGATCGTCAATGGCCTGCTCTTTTTTCTCCTGTGTTGTTATTGGTCCTGCCAGGGCAAAAGCGCCCCGGCAAAAATCACCTTTGCGGGCATGGCCCTGCTCTTTGTCTATGTGTTGGCCCATTATACCCTTCCGGACCAAACCGTGGAGGTGAAGTGCCCTGGATCGCTTCTTGAACGATATCAGCCTGTCATCGCCCCGAACGACGTCGTTATTTCCGATGATGATTCGATCCGGGCCGCCTGTTGGTACCTGAAACGAAACGACGTGTACAATCTCGGCCCTGCCGGTGAACTGGCCTATGGCTTTGGTTATCCGGATGGAGCAGGAAGGCACATTGATCTTCAGACCGCCGCGGAACTGATCCGCCGGCATCGCGGTCATACCGTGCTCATCGCCCGCATGCGCAGCTTTGCCCGCTGGCGGGATGAACTGCCGCCGCCTCTGGCCCAGGATTCAAATGGGGAAAAGGGGTATATTCTCCTGAAATTTTAAACAGTTGCCACAAGGTTTCTCATGGCCATTTATCTTCCTCTCATTCTCTTCGGTGTTTTCTTGAACGCGGCGGCCCAGCTGGCATTGAAACAGGGCATGCGCCAAGTCGGCTACTTTGATTTCATGCTCAGCAACATCAGCCGGATTGTTATGGCGGTGGCCGCCAACGGCTATATCTGGGCAGGGTTGACCTGCTATGTGATCAGTGTGGTGGTTTGGCTGCTGGTGCTCTCCCGGGTCGAAGTGAGTTATGCCTATCCGCTCCTTTCGGTGGGGTATATCGTGACCGCCTGTGCCGGTTGGCTTTTTTTCCAGGAAAGTCTGAGCTTCACCCGTTTACTGGGAATTGCCGTCATATGTCTGGGCGTCTTTCTCGTAACGAGGTCCGCCTGAGGATCCATGACACAGATCCAGGTTGTAGCGGCTTTCCTCGTTTCAGGAAAGCCGCGTTGAGATCCACCCACCCGAGTCCGGCGGTATGACTGTTCGGACTCGCATCATCCTTTTCATTGTGGGCTCGGGTTTCTTGGCTAGCCTTGTTTTTTCCGTGGTGGTGTTCTATGAAATGGCCGAGCAACCATTCAATCTGTTGGACACCGTATTGCAAGAGGAGGCGACCAGAGTTGTCCGCACCCTGGTGAACGCCCCGAAAAAGGTGGGGGAACGCAAGGGTGACGTCCAGCCGTTGGGCCTGGACCAGTATTGGCTTGAGGTCTGGGATGCGGAAGGCGGCCGTCTCCTGTTTCGCTCCGCCTTGGCTGGTCAGATACGGCTTGCTTCCTTGGCCCCTGGTTCAAGTGCCATTCTGCAGCCCTTGACTGCGAAGAAAAGAGGAATACCCCCTTGGCGGAAAGGGAACCCTCCTGTTTTTCGAGTGAAAACCTGGGCGCTTGACATGGAAGGACAGAAGTTCAGGGTCCAGATCGGACGGCCCATGGAAAAGCTGAACGAAGAAATCTGGGATGTCTTTTTCGGATTGCTTGCAGGGCTTATTTTCTCCACCCTGGTTTTAGGCGCGATCAGCCGTTCTGTGGCCGGCAAGATTCTGCTACCCGTGCAGCAAATCAAGGAGTTGACCAAGGAGATAAGTGAGCATAACCTGAGCCAACGTATCCCCTTACGGGAGCCTGGGGATGAAATCAACGAGCTGGCAAAGACGATCAACCTGATGCTCGAGAGGTTGCAGTACTCGTTTGATCGTCAACGTGGATTCCTGTACGCAACCTCCCACGAGCTGAAAACACCTTTGGCCACCATGAGGTTGGCGGTTGAGGAGATATTGTCCCGGGAAACGGCATCTGTTTCCGCACCGGCTTGGGATGCCTTGCTGAGAATCAGTCATCAAAGTTTGCGTCTGGAGCGGTTGGTCAATGATCTGCTGACATTATCGTCCTTGGAGACGCTGACGGGGATAGAGTGCCACCCGGTCGATCTCTCCGGGCTTTTGCATTCTCTGGTGGAAGACTTCGGTGTTGTCGCCGAAGCGCGTCATATTGGCATCAACTGCGCGATAGAGCCGGATTGCCGCGTTCAGGGCTCTTCGAAGATGC
>JBFXIU010000339.1:0-3616 GCA_050175615.1 Porticoccaceae bacterium
TTTAGATAGCGGCGAATTATTGGGAGCCTGTGGCCTCTGCTATATCGATTGGGTTAGCCGTAATGCTGATTTTTCCATCTACATTGGATATGAAGGGCTTTACATTGATACCTGCTTTGCGCCGGATGCGGCTAAGGTGATGATCCGATACGCCTTTGATGAATTGCAATTGCATCGGTTGTGGGCTGAAATCTATGATTTTGATAAGCCCAAAATGACTTTTTTCGATCAACTTGGTTTTCAGCAGGAAGGGCTTTTCCGCAATAGCCATTGGACAGAGGGCGCTTGGCACAATTCTGTCTATTATGGTTTGCTGCAAACGGATCCAATTGTCTTTTAAAATAGCTTGCCTAAATTAAAATAAAGCTTCTCTCATTTCTAATTGTTGAGATTTTGCTGCGATGAGGATTCGAAGTGACCAAAATCGAAGAACTCAAAAACCTCTCCCATCAGCAACGCATTGCAAACCTGGAAAGAACCTTTCAGAAAAACCGCAGGTTTTTTCAGACGAAATATCCTGCGGTGGGCAAATTGATCCGCCCGGGTGGCGCTGCGCCTTACCACATTGCAGTTACAGACGATTTTCTCGAAATTGAGCATACTCAAACCAAGGAATTGTGCCATCCAGAAATCGGCTTGGATAAGTTTGCTGCAGCCCTGGGCGATTGGACCAATCAGGCCTGGATTGATCTGATTGAAGGGGCGGTTCAGTTGCACAATGATCATGGTGCCTATTCTCAATTTCCGCGCCGCCTGCAGGAAGCGGTTCTCAATCGTTTTCCCGGGCTGTATGAGCGCATGAAAAAACGCAGGATCAACCTGCCTACTCTGCCCAACGGTAAGCGCTTTTCTAATTCCGTAGTATTTGCTGGCATTTTTCACGGGCTGCACATTGACTACTATCTGAGCCGTACCCAGCTCAGCAATGCCGCCTTTATAGAGCCCGAAGTAAACCGCTTTGTGCTTTCGTGTTATTTTCTGGACTATCAAAGACTCGATGAACATTTTGGGGGGCTTATTCTGCATATCGGTGATGACTTCCCACATTCGCATATCAACCGCTTTTTGACTAATGCGCAGAATACTGCCCCGGTGTGGGTGCGGGTGCTGCCTGGTTACGCTTCTGATAAAGTCGAACCGTTGATGCGCCAGTTTCGCCTTAAATGGCGCCACCTTTATGATGTTTGGGTGCCGGCGGAAAATATGCTTAAAGAGCTTGATAACGCCGCCTATAATATTGCTGCTGGTGCGAATATTTACGCTGAAATAGTTTCGCTTTCAGATAAAAGCCGCATTGCGGTGGGTGGTTCCGGTCCTTCTCTGAGTGAGGATCTGCCCTGGCTCAAAGAGCATCAGAATCAATTTATAATATTTGCTGCGCACAGCTCAGTTTCTGCTTTGCAGCAGGCGGGAATAAAGCCTGACTTTCAGTTCAATATTGAAACCTTTCATTGGGAGAAGGAGACATACGAGCGCCTTAATCTCGATACGGCTATACCCATCGTCACTCCTATCGGCACTCTGCCGGATAAATTCGCCGATTTTGACCAAGTATTTATGCTGCCCGAAACCAACAGCATGCTGCCCGTAAACATCAGCAAAACCATCCCATTTTTGTCTCCCACTACTGGAAATACCGCGATCGGATTTGCGTGCAACTGTGCTCCAACGCAGGTATGTCTCTTCGGTTTTGATTTTGGATTCCGTGAGGCTACTAAAACCCATGTAAAAGAGAGCAGTGCATATCAGGATGAGGCGGCGCATCAAAAACAGCTCGGGTCCAGCAACGTCCAGGTCCCGGCCAATTTTCCTGAAGCCAGCACTGTGTATACCCAGTCCTATTTCAATTTGGCGCGCCTGTATGCCGAATACGCCATAGGCCTGGCACGCAAGAACAAAACCCAGGTGTTCAATTGCTCCGATGGCGCCCGTATCGCAGGGGCGGAGCCCTATCGTAGTTCTGATATTCCTGCATGGGATTATGATAAATCTACCGACATTGAAAAAATCCGCTCCATGTTCAGACCACTGCAGGAAAAAGTTGATTGGCAATGCCTCCCACTCGATGGCGCGACCCAGCTTGAAGAATATAAAAAAGCGATGCAGCGCGAGCTGAAGATGACCAGGTTCAACTGGCTTGAATTCACCCGTACCATCGACAACTTCCGCGCTAATGTCGAAAAACAGCTTCCCCGCTATGTAGCCAAGCATAAGGACAACCGCATAAACCCGTACATGAATGTGGTCAATGAGCTTCTTGTGTCATGGTACCGCATGCTGTGTTTCACCAATACTGAGGAAGAGTGGCAGCATGTCTATGATGAGGGATATAAGGTTGTATGTGGCCTTATTGACGAGATGACCTGGGAGGTTGGTGAGCAGACCCTATCGACGCAAGCCGAGGAAAAAGCAGAAAAGTAAAATTTTTCCTAAACTGTCATTACCTCTGTGCCGATAAGCAGGTCAAAGGGGAAATCAGCCCAACGAAAGGAGGTCATAGACAGGTAAGGATAAAGGCTTCCCCAATCAAGATAACATAAGGGCTGAATGTTAACAGTCCGCAAAAACCAGAAGGGCAGGGACGCCCGCACACAAACATCACGGAGGAAAAATCATGGCACTCACAATTAACACTAACGTCGCATCCCTTAACGCACAGCGTAACCTCGGTGCTTCACAGGCCAACCTGAACAACTCCATGCAGCGCCTTTCGTCCGGCTTGCGCATCAACAGCGCCAAGGATGATGCTGCAGGTCTGGCAATTTCCGACCGCATGACCGCACAGATCCGTGGTCTCAACCAGGCCGTGCGTAACTCCAACGACGGTATCTCTCTGGCTCAGACGGCTGAAGGTGCCCTGCAGGAGAGCACCAACATTCTGCAGCGCATCCGTGAATTGGCCGTTCAGTCCGCCAATGATACCAACACTGACACTGACCGCGAGTCTCTTCAGGCTGAGGTTAGTCAGTTGCAGGACGAGCTCGATCGTATTGCAACTACCACAGAGTTTAACGGTAAAGCGCTCTTGGATGGTAAAGTAAGTTCTGACGACGCCTTTACCTTCCAGGTAGGTGCGAATGCGGGTAAAGACCAGACCATCAGCTTCGGTATTGCCAGTGCCAAAATTGAAGATCTTGGTGCAACAGCGGCCGGCGAGACGATGGTTTCTGCAACGACTGCAGAAGGAACCGTGGCAGGTCTGACCTTTACCGCCAGTGCAGCAGGTGCATCTGGTAATGTGGACTTTACTATTGAATTTGCAAGTGGTTCCGATTCTTTTGATAGTGGGACTAATACTATTACCGTTGGACTTGCTTCAGCTGGTGCAACTATAGGTGCAGGTTCAGCTGCAGCTGCAATCCAGGCAGCGATCACTGGTTACACGGTAACCGCTGCATCTGATGCTGCAGATTTTGGAGATGCCGATGACACTTCTGTTGCTATCAGCGGTGGTGCCGATGAAGCACAAACCACCAATGTAGAAGGAATTGATATCTCTTCCCGCGCTGGTGCAGTTGCTGCAATTAAGTGCGTTGACAATGCTCTGGCCGAAATTGTCAGGTCCCGCGGTGATCTCGGTGCGGTGCTGATCCGTTTCGATTCCACCATCGCCAAC
>JBFXIU010000340.1:0-3603 GCA_050175615.1 Porticoccaceae bacterium
TGGTTTTAAGCGTCCTGCCACGATGGCCTTCAACAATGCTTCCGGTCTTGGCAATACCGAAGGCTTCACGCGTGCCTGGAAAAAACGGGGTGGCGAAGTGGTGGCCAACGTGGTCTATGAGCCCAACCGTCCAAGCTACCGCAGCGAGCTCCAGAAAGTGCTCGCGGCAAAACCGGATGTCATCGTCATGGGATCGTACTTGCCCGATACGACTATTATTCTGCGCGAATGGTATCAGTCCGGGGACGATGTCAAATTCGTCATTCCGGGCTGGGCGGCTAATCCGCAACTGGTACAGGCGCTGGGTGCTGAAGTCTGCGAAGGCATCATTTCCGTCGACACCGTTTCCAACGAAAACAGCCCTGCGTACAAGGCTTTCGATGCAGCCTATAACAAAGCAACGGGTAAACCTGCTTCCAGCAATATCTATGCTGCCATGGCCTACGATATGGTCATTTCGATGGCTCTTGCCATGGAGGCTGCCGGTCCCGGCGCAACGGTTGCCCAGATCAACAGCAAAATCCGCGATGTCTCCAATCCTCCGGGGGATACGGTCTACTCATTTGCAGAAGGTAAAGCCAAACTAGCCAAGAAGGAAAAGGTCAATTTTGATGGTGCCTCCAGCAAACTGGATTTCGACCAATATGGTGATGCAACTCCCGACTTCGGTGTGTATGTCATCGAGAAAGGTGAGCTGGTTCGCCGTGACGTTGTCTCTATCGCAGGCGTGATTTAACCCTCCGCATGTGTTCTTCTAACGGGCGGTTTCGTACCTGCGAGCCGCCCTTGTGTTGTTGAGTCGTTGAAATCTATGACCTGGATCGACTTTGTTAATTTGCTGATCAACGGTATCGTCGAAGGGCTTGTCGTTGCTTTGCCTGCCCTGGCCATGACGCTGGTCATGGGGGTGAATCGCTTTGCCAATGCGGCAACGGGCGATTTCATGACAACCGGTGCCTTTGTTGCCATTGCCATGCAAGTGTTTGCAGGTATGCCGCTCTGGTCTGCAGCCCTGGTCGGAGCGCTCGCCACGGCATTTGTCTCGGCGTCTTCGTATCAGCTGATTTTCCGGAAATTGCGTCAGCGACCCATGGTGGCTTCATTGCTTGCATCGATCGGTCTTGGATTTCTTTTGCGCAGTCTGATTTCGTTTTTTGCAGGGCACGATCCCCGTACATTCGATATGCCTCTGGTACGCGCTTGGAACTTTGGGGGCGTGCGCATTTTGCCCACTGATCTGCTGATCGCTGCGGTCGCAGCCACCTGTCTGGCCATTGTGTTTATGGTGCTTTATAAAACAAGCTTTGGACGACAACTTCGTGCGGTGTCCGACAGCCCCGATCTTGCCCGTGCAAGCGGTATTCGCGAGCGCGGTCTCATGATCTGGTTGTGGCTGCTGGTCGGTGCCCTGGGGTCTACCGGCGGTGTGTTGCTCGGCATGAAGGCTATCGTCATGCCGGAACTGGGCTGGGAAAGTCTGATCCCTGCGTTTGCGGCCATGGTGTTGGGTGGTATTGGCAGTCCGGTCGGTGCCGTCCTGGGGGCATTGGTGCTGTGCATTGGGCAGGAATTGTCTGTTCCCTGGCTGGGCGCATCCTACAAACTCGTGCTGTCGTTCCTGGTGCTGGCTGTGGTGCTTCTGTTGCGTCCTTCCGGCATGATGGGTCGGATACAGTTGGTACGGTAAGGAGCCGCTCATGCTTGCTTATTTTTATGCCATTGGCATCATTGTTCTCATTTACAGCCTGCTTGCCCTGGGTTTGAACCTGCAGTTTGGTCTGACCCGCTTGGTCAATTTCGGGATCGTTGCCTTCTTTGCTTTGGGGGCCTATACCTCGGGTTTGCTTTCTCTGGCCGGATGGCCTTTGTGGGTGTCATTTATTGTGGCAACGCTGGTGGCTGGGGTTGCATCGCTGCCTATCGGCCTGCTTTCCTTGCGTTTGCGCGATGATTATCTGGCGATTGTCACGCTGGGTTTCTCGGAAGCGATCCGTATCATGATTCAGCAAGAGTCCTGGTTGACAAACGGTGTGCAGGGGGTGCCCGGCTTACCCAAGCTTTTTGCCAGTCTTGGGCCAGGTACTTCGGACATGGCCATTTTCCTGGTGCTGCTGGCCGTTACCGCGCTGGTTTCCTTGGGCACTTTGCAGCTGATTCGTAGTCCGTTTGGCCGTTTGTTGCGTGCTATCGGAGACGATGAGACCGCGTTGTCGGCGTTGGGCAAGGATCCGGCACGTTTCAAAATCCAGGTTTTCATGCTGGGGGCAGCCCTTGCAGGTTTGGCTGGTGCGTTTTATGCGCATTTCATTACGTTCATCACGCCTGAACAATTTATTCCCTTGGTCACGTTCTATGTTTGGATGGCACTTGTGATGGGTGGGCCAGGAACGATACGTGGTGCGCTGGGAGGTACAGTATTGCTCATGGTCTTCCTGGAGGGGTCGCGTTTTGCCAAAGACTGGGTTCCCGGTGTGTCAGAAGTGGACATGGCCAGCCTGCGTCTTGCGGCAGTGGGTCTGGCGCTTATTTTGATTACCTTGTATCGCCCGAACGGGCTCTTTGGAGCAAAGTCGTGATGTTGCTTGAAGTGTCTTCAGTCACACGCCAGTTCGGCGGGTTCAAGGCCGTCGACGATGTTTCCCTCACTCTGGGTGCCAATGAGATTCTTGGTATTGCCGGTACCAACGGCGCGGGTAAAAGTACGCTGTTCGCTAGTATTGCGGGTCAAATGCCGCTTGATCAGGGAACCATTCTTTTTGATGGCAATGATGTCACGCACCTTCCCCCGTACAAACGCGCTCATTTGGGCTTGCTGCGCACTTTTCAGGTACCCAGGGAATTCAAGAGTTTGACGGTGCATGAAAACCTATTGGCAGCCGCTCATAATCCTCAAGGCGAGCGTCTGGGTGCTGCGTTTTTCAATACACCGGCACGGCGTGCCAGGGAAAAAGAGCTGACTGACAAGGCTGATGCGATTCTCGGTTTTCTCAATCTTGTACGGGTGCGTGACACTTTTGCTGGAGGTTTGTCGGGTGGGCAAAAAAAACTTGTCGAGTTGGGCCGGGTCCTGATGCTCGATCCCAAATGTATTTTGCTTGATGAGCCGTTCGCCGGAGTGAATCCTGTTTTGATCGAAGAGATTTGCGATCGTGTCAGGCAGTTGCGCGAACGTGGTATTGCTTTTATCGTGATCGAACACCATTTGCAGGCTTTGAAGGCGCTTTGCGAGCGTCTTATTGTCATGGACAGGGGGCGTATCATTGCGCAGGGTGATCCTGTTCAGGTACTCGAAGATCCCAAAGTACAGGAAGCCTACATGGGGGGAGTTGTATGAGTCTGCTTGAGCTCAGAAATGTTCGTGGTGGGTATTCCGAAGTAGACATCATCCACGGGGTTAGTTTGTCTGTGGAGCCGGGAGAAATCGTCACAATCGCTGGGACCAATGGTGCCGGCAAATCCACTCTGGTGAAGGCTCTGCTCGGACTCTTGCCTCGTGTGCAGGGTGAAATCGCCCTTGGCAATACATCGATTGCAGGATTGTCGGCTGAGGATCGTTTTTATGCCGGACTTGCCTATGTACCCCAAGTGGCCAATGTGTTTGGC
>JBFXIU010000341.1:0-3591 GCA_050175615.1 Porticoccaceae bacterium
GATCTCAGAGCCCGGTGCGACCACGACCTGGTTGGTAATAAAGCTAGGCGTGTGGTTCAGTGCCCACTGCAGCATCTCGGGGTCGCGGCTATCGGCACGAAAAGCGACTACAGTAGCGTTTGGGTTATTTCGTAGGGCTTGATGCGACGCAGTGCCAAACAACCACGGGTCTGCACTGAGGCTGTCTCTCCAGGCTTCTACAGCTTTAGATATGCCAGACATCAGGATGCCCCTACAAGCTCGACCACTCTGGGGTCAAACGCCTTGGGGTTGGAGTTAATGCTGTTCACCCAAAACTCCACAGCATCTGTCACGGTGGGGAACTCAGAGTCCATTACCCCGTAGTCTTCGTGGATGGTTTTGTACTTGATGACATGAGTGTAACCGGCTTTGACGTAGTCCACGATGCTCGCTCCTGTTTTTCAATGTATGCACATATTATACAGAGTAGAGGAGGATAGGTCAACCATTATTTGTGACCGGCGATCTACTCTGCATCAAACAATGAAGTAAAAATCTCTGCTTGCACCGCAGCAGGCTCAGGGTCGGTGGGTGTGCCATCAAAACGGTAGTGGTACTTGAGACCGTCGGCACACACAATGTTTCGCTCTACAATGTGGCGAAGCTGCTCTTGCCCGCATAGCAGGCGGTCTTGACACAGCTCGACGTTGTCGGGCATGAGGTCAACGCCATAGATGGTGCCGAGGGCTTGCTCAAACGTGCTGCCTGCCTCTACTTTTCGGATCAGCACCTCTGACAAAAACTGACCATCGCCACAGCTCGGGTCAAGAAAGGTACGGGTTGGGTCGGCAAACTGCTCGGCAGGCAACTGGTCCAGGATTTCTTGCACCAGCGGGGTAGGGGTAAAGACCTCACCCGAGGACTTGATGCGGGCTTTATCTCGCTCCACTCCGCTCATGTACTCGCGGTTGCGAGCGTGGTGGATGATTTGCTCGACTGTGATCATTTAGTCGGTTCTTCACCAAAGATCTTTAGCAGCTTCTTCATCACAGCAGGCGCAGTGGTATCAACCACAGTGGCCTTAAATGTCGCCTCGGCCTCTGCTATCAGCCTGTTCAGCGATTTGCGGCTGGGCACGCTAAGCGAGCTGACTTGGGCTGCAGTGCGCTGCACAACCGGCTTTTCCCTTGACACCAAAAACACGTAGCCGCGGTTCATATCTGCAGGAATGATGCGGCTGTAAATCGTTTCGTTTTTCATTTTTAGGCCTTTGTGTTTATTGTTACATTATACAGGGCTAGCAGAGTGTGTCAACCTATTTTACGTTGGCTTCGATGAAGTTGATCTCTTCTTCGGTGAGTCCGAAGTGCTGGTACAGCTCTTGGTCGGTCCAGGTGCGAGTGAGGTCGACTTTTGGTAAAAAACGAATGGCCAAGCCTAGGTTTCGGCCCGAGCGATACTGAGCACCGATGTACTGGTACAACGTTGACCTTAACAGCGAAACTAGCCGTTGCCCTGTTGCTACGTCTTGAGCACACACAAAAACTATATCCTCGGTCAGGTTGCAATCGGTGTCGAGCCAAGCGTTAGCCAGAGTCCCAACATTAGGAACCATTACTTTAATCTCGCTGTAAATGTCTTGCTGTTCGGTAGTGTATCGAACGAGGTTATGCGAATAATAAGTAGTGAACGCGAACTGATCATCCCTAGTAGGCGACACCATTCCCTTCTTCTTCAAAACTTGACTATGGAACTTAAAATTTGACCTAAATTGAATTTTTTCTTCTTTAGCAAGCTTTTTGTGGATGGAAAAACTCGTTTGTGTAAGCGTAGCGGGCAGCGGCTCTAGCGCAATTAAGGTGTGGGTTGCATACTCTCCGTTCTCAAATAATACTTTTGTGGGTCCGTGGCCGTGGCTTAACACGTAGTACCCAAAACTTGACCCAATGCCGTTAAAATATTTTTCTTTCTCTGATTTGCTGAGGGGCTTATAAACCTCCACGTGGTACTTAACAAACGGTGACCAGTCGGCTTTTTTTGTATTAGTCTGTTTTCCGACCCAGGACGTAGGCGTAATAAAAACTAGCTTTCCGTTGGTATGTAGATGCGTAAGCCCTTTATTAACAAAACGAAGCCAGAGCGCACCGTCGGCGTTTTCTTCTTTATTTTGGTAAGGCGGATTTCCAACTACTACATCAAACTTCATTCCTGGTTTCCACGTGAGAAAATCTTGCTGCACCACGTTCTTAAACCCGTAGCGCTTAACGGCGTCATTTGTAAATTGCTGGTACTTGTCGATCAACCAGATCGACTCACGCACTGCTTCTTTACTTATGCCGAGGGCGAGCATGCGCTGAGCAATCAGGCGGGCCTCGGTGCAGTGGCCACACGCCACTGACAGAATGCGAACGCCTGGCTTGAGCAGGATTTCGTCGGGGATATGCGCAATGATATCAGACCACAGTTCTTCGCTATCGGGCTGGCCAAGGACGCCTTTGCTCAAGTCGGTAACAAAACGCATGCTGTTCGACATTGCCCCTGCTATTCACTATACAGCTATTTTAGCATCACAGGAACAGATTGTCAATGGCCTTTGGCTTGCTATTTTGCACGATCACGTCCAGGATCGCTTCGTTCAGCACACCTTGGTCGAGCAGGACGGTCACTGCTAAGGCCGGAACACCAAAGAATTCGAAAAATTCCGCTGCCTTGGCTGTGTCTTGGGCGATGGCAGCGATGCACTCGCGATAGCTGTTGCCCGCAGTGGCAAGATAAAAGACGCTGGTGGCACTCATGTTTAGTGCGCGGATGGCAGCGTTGATTACTTTTTCGGCGTCGCGCTTTTCCTTGTCGGTCATCTGCGGCACGGTGGGCTTTTTGTTGCCCACGATAACAGCGTTAATTGCGTCAGCGCCTACCACTGGCTTCTTATCGTTGCCCTTGCCCTTGCCACCAGCGTTGACCTGCTGCAGGATGTCGAACACCCCCGACGCCACAGCAGCTGACACGTCTACTGCAATATCGGCTACACGCAGCAGCACGTCGTTGTCGCCATACACTGCAAACAGGTCGCCCTCGGTGACCTCGACCGGGTGGCCATATTCGTTCATCTTGAGCACGTTAGCGGCAGCGAGCACGTATTTTACTGCGCTAGCAAAATCTTCAGCAAGTCCGCTACGCTGCACCATCACCGCTTCTTCGAGCAGCAGACGCTCTACGTTCTCGGCACGGTTCGGGTCAAACGACAGGTCAACGATGGCGCCGTGCGTCTTGTCGCTCATACCATCGTACAGCTTGCGCTCTTTCTTGGTGGGTGTCAAGCAGCGGCTCACCTTTTGCTGGGTGGCGTCAATGCTGCCACGGTCGTAAGCGATCACAGTGGCTTGGATCTCGGGCACGCTAAACGAGCGGCTACCCATCTGGTTGGCCACAAAGATCACGCCGCGCTTTTTCTCAACGCGGGCCTGGTTGATGCTGGTCTCGGCTAACCGTTCGGCTTCGCGGTTGGAAGTGTAATCACCGTTGAGCACCACTACTGCCCACTCGGGGATGGCACGCTCGGCAATCTTGGCAAACTGCCCCATCTCCGCCTTGTTGGCCGAGACTAGCAGCATGCCTTGCGATGCGCCT
>JBFXIU010000342.1:0-3587 GCA_050175615.1 Porticoccaceae bacterium
CGTTCCTCGCAAAGCGCTTTCAATACGCGGTGGCAGTGTTTGAGGTTGCTTGCGCGAGCATTCAGGAATTCTTTGCCTATGATTTCCAGCATGGCAGCTTCCTGGGCTTCGCTCAATCGAGGCTGGCGGTTACCGCGGCCTTGAAAATTTGGCATTAGTGCCAATAGCTCAGCGGATCCGTTCAGTTTTGCCTTGGCAACGCGTTGTAAAAGACGGCGGTCAGTGCGATTGGGCTTATCGAGAGAGCGAAGCCGTTCCTGCCGGGCTAATGCTGTATTGATTTCGTCAGGTGTTCGACTGGCCAGTGACAATGCGCTCGATCCAGTTGTCGGGCCATGCGCCATGCGCAGGCTGCCGCTTTCGACCAATCGCTCCACGGCCTGGATGTCGATTTCAGTTGCATCACCGGCTTCGCCCTTCAGGATGACATGAGTGGTACCGACTAGGGCGACGGTATAGGGGCGTTGGTCATACAGAATTTGCGCATTTGGAGTGAGGTCGAGTGTGCCAGTGAGCGCCGGAGCAAGCGGGCGCGGCACCTGTCGGGCGCATTCGAAACTGCGTACTGCTTTGTCGCGAAAAACCCGGCAGCGCATCGGTTCGCTTAATGGCGCACCATCAAGATCAGCAACGAGCTCGCCGTCTGCGATGAGTTTTAACGCCTCTTCGGGTCGGCATGGTATCTGTTCATACAATGCAGCCAATTGCATCGTGGGTTGGGTGGCGAGCGCTTCTCTACTCTGCGCTGCGACGTTCAGCGGACATTGCGGCGCATCTGGATCTAGGTAATCCTCCAGATATAGGATGTTTTCGACACGTCGCTGCGGTATATCGCGATCGGTACAAATGCGGTATCCGATGCCTCGATCCGCTAGCCACTGCTCAATGAGCGGTGAACTCCAGCGATCATCAGCGTCTAGAACATAGCGCCACGGTGTGCGTCTGGCCCGGCTTTCGAGCTTGTCCCACGGCTTCCACTCCTCGAACCACACGCCTCGCTTAGTTATAACTAGGAAATCGGGTATGTGGTCAATAGCGTGGAGCTCTCCGTCGCTATCGATCACCTCAAATTTCAGCTGGCTGGGCTGCGAGAAATATTCCAGTACGTCGTCGCTATACTCATGCTGTATTGCAGCAGGAAATTCCAGGTGCCTGCTTTCTGTGCCGATTGAGCGGCCCATTTTACGACTCTGGAGGTACGTGAGGACATTTCCAACTCGTGACTTTACAGGGCGTACTGGCGAATTTTTGACGGCGCTCGTAATCAACTTGCAGCCCTCATTGGGCAAGCCTAGATCCTCGAGCAGATTTGTTCGCTGAAAATTTGTCAACACAATGGCCCCACGCATTTACTATTCGTTTTGAACGTAATAATGATTTGCTTAAGGGGCGCAATTATTTGGTTGCCCTCATAACGACAACACGGCGCTTGTCCTGGTGTGTCAGGGTGACGTTCAGTGAAGAAGGATCGCTCAGGAAAGATAAGTTCCCGACGTGATAACTGGAGGCTCACAGGCCGGAGGGGGGCAGTCAGCCCTAATCGATCATCCTGTACGATGACGAATACACGTAGCGCCATATCTGGCTCCATTTTTTGAGTTTTTAAACGGAGTGTGGATATGGGAATTGCCGGGTGCATATCCCCTGGCAACGCTTGACAGCATCACCTTATCGAGGCAACATGTGGGCAAGCTTCCATGCTTTGCACACAGTTACACTGCCAGTCTTTTCCTGCAAGAAAGGCTGGCAGTGTTGCCTTCTGCAACTCCCGCGAGTAACTTGTGCTGTCATATCTTGAACATCTGCTTCCCCTCTTTCGTCAGCTTTGCCACCCTTAATCAGAACTGTTCTGAGCAATTGGCGGCAAGTTCTGCGTTGACCTGAAATCTATCCTACAGAGTAGTGCTGCGTAGAATCGAGTGATATGTCCATTTAACTTGCAAAACATATTATTCGGATTCTGTTAAGGCGGCAATGCTCTATTTGGCTCAGGAGGGTATTCCCGTTATCTTCTTGCCTGACGTATGTCGCCGCCATCTTTGAGAATGGCTTTCATCAGCTGCAGCAGGAACTCATCGGAGGGCTCAACTTCTTCATGCCCATAGCGCAGAATTTCCAGGGCTTTGAGGAGCGAGCTAGCGGTTTTTCTATTGATGTTAACGACCCTCGCCAGGGCGCTGGCTGTGGGAAGCCAATGCACAGAAGGTAGCCGCGCGAACCAGGCAAGGCAGAACAGCCATTTATCAAGAGGGACATGCGAACGCTCGAGAAGCGTTCCAGTTCGGACGGTAAATACCAGGGGCTTACCCGAAGTATGATTATCCCTGTTGGGACACTGATAATAGCCAGTCACTCCATTTCTGGTTTGCTTGTATAACGGGCGCTGCGAGCCGCATGACGGACATACCGGCCCGTTTGGCCAACGAAAGCGTTCTAAGATACTGCGAGCTTGATCAACACCGTTTTCCCGAGGGGAATACGGAAGAGGAAGAATGCTTTCATCCATCGGAGCGAGGAGGAGCGCAGGGCGCTCCTATGCTTAGCTAGCTATATTACTAGCATAATATCACCCTATTTTTCATTGGCCTTCAGAGATTCGTTATCCACCCAAAATAGCGAATAGGTATACGATTTACGCTATACCGTGTGCTCTATCGGAGCCTTTTGCTCAAACACCGAGCACTGAGAGTTATCTGGATTAGCGTAATGTGCCAATGGCAATCTCAATCGCGCCTGGCAGATTGCGGGCCTATCGCTTGCTGCGTATGACAAGAGGTCACCACCTGCATCCGAAGTGAATGACAAATGGAAAGCCCTTGAAGGCGCGCTTAGCCTGTTTATCTGTACTGACCAATCCGACGGAGAATACGTTCTACTTCATGAACTGGACACTGTAGAGGCTGAGGTTGCTGTCTTGTGCCGACAATATTCAGGTCAATGGCCTTAGTTACTGAACGAGATACATATTTATTCAACAAGCCCATGACACCGTGAAACTGCTGCCAGGAGTTATAGCCATGCTCGGTGAACAAGCGGCTTGTTGGCGACACCTCGACGCTCGTGCCTCCTAGAGTCGACAACCCATGCTTGCATCCGAAGCAGCTCCTCGCTGCCAGCTCTGGGTTGTCATCCACGCGCGGATCTGTTGATGACAAACGAGTTGCAGGCAACTTCGTGCATCCCGCTTAAATGCTCCACGATCCAGGAAAAAATGCGATGCATGCAGCCGCAATTGATTCGCTGGTGTATGCCCGGCATAGGTCAACGACAGACCTTCGTGCCAGGGCTTTCGGCTTCATCAGCAGTCTGCCAGCAGGCGACTCAACCACCCGTGCTTGACTGGGCTTGCTGGCTTTGAATACCCGTCGTCCCCACACCATCGCATTGAGCATGGGCCTCAGAATTTCTTCGGGACGGGTATCCAGGTCGGCATCGGTCAGAATCCTGCTTGGCGCAGGCTTCTCCTGGGTTCGCTGTTGTACAAAGAAGCGATCGCTCAACTCCGGATGGCCGGTCATCAGTTCCGCGTGCACAACGTGGTATCGGTCTGGCCCGTCCCCCACGCTGATCACAAAGGGCAACCTGGC
>JBFXIU010000343.1:0-3580 GCA_050175615.1 Porticoccaceae bacterium
TGCGCTGGCTGGGGCTGCACCTGGAGCCGCAGCGCAACCGCCAGGCCGACGGCAAAGAAGCCTACGCCATCCACGCGCCCGACAGCTCCGTCGAAATCTGGGTCATCCCCACCGACGAAGGCCGCGTGGCCGCCCGCGAGGCCGTCGCCCTGCTGCAATCCGGGCAGGCACTGGAGCAGGCCCGGGCACTGGCCTGAAAACCCCGGCGCACGCTGCGGCGTGCGCCCCCTGGCCTACTGGCGACCAACGGCCTCCACCGCCAGGCGCTGCAGTCATGAACGTCCGCTCTGTCAACGTGCCATGGCGGGTGCCTCAGCCCGGCACATCGGCATACACCTCGGCCAGCGGCAGCTCGGTGTCCAGGCAGTCGATGCGGATGCTGCCCTGCTCCACATACTCCACCGTCCAGCCATTGGCACGCCGATAGACCTCGACGCGCCGCGCGTCCTGATCCACCAGCAGATAAGTCTGCAGGCTGGGCAGACCCTGGTAGGCCAGCAGCTTCTCGCGCCGGTCAATACGCGCCGTGTGCGTGCCGGACGGCGCAAACCGGTTACGACGTTGTTTGGTAATTGTTTTGAACACTACTGAATTTGTAGCTGCTTGCGCTTGTCAAATAACGGCATAAGGCCAAAACGACCACCGTCATCGCCGCGCAGGCGGGGGGCCAGGCCGCCGCCCAAACCCACGCCCGCAGCTCAAGCCGCAGAGGCTCACTCTCGGGGCGCAGGTTCAAATGCTATTGAAACCGAAGCTGCCAGCGCTCATAAACATTGGGCTGTGGGCATATCTGGTTGATGATCCTGGGTGTTGCAGAGAAACTGGAGGGAAATTGGAATCTGACCCCAATATTCCTCTTGGAATATGACCCTCACTACTGTGATCACTGTTTGATATGGAAGGTTTTTCAAGGTCTCTTTGAGCCTTTAAGATGCATCGCAGCGGTTTTCGATGCCGCGCCGTATTATTTTTTCTTCTATTTTTACAGCTCCAAATTTACCAAACAAGGATTTAATTACGGCCCATGTTCTGCGCGCCTCAACACACTGTTGATTTTCAAGTAGCAGGATGTAATAGTGCTGATATGTCATGAGCCATGGAAACCGAAAAGTCACGGAACGTGCTGAATCTACTGATCTGGATTCTGGTGGCGCGAGAGCATCTTCGCGAAGGGTGGCAACCAGGTGCCCGTATTGAGTCAACCACTGCGCGGGTTGATGGTAGGAGTGCAGGTGCTCTGGCTTGGTTGCAAATTGCTGTTCTAAGCGTAGCGCTCTGAAATCATTCTCAATGTGTGAATAATCGCGAACTATAAAAGCGGCAATTGTTATGCCACAAAAGATTGTAATATTTGCAATCATCAATCCGCTACGTTTCCATTTTTTTGTATGGCCAAATGATGCTTCGAGTGCGCCCGCAAAGTAAGCTAGAACTACCAAGAAATAAGCATAGGCAAAGGGATATTCTAGTAGACTGTGTACTCCAATAGGAATCATCATCAGTAGAAAACAAAAGCTCTCAGCAGATTTTTTTTCATTAAGGATGCGCTGGATCATTCGCGCTACCCAAATTATGCATCCTAGCCCAGCTAAGCCTCCAATCGGAAGACCGAACCAAACTATTAGATCCAGAAAAAGGTTGTGAGCATGATTCATGTTGATGGTGCCACTTAGATAATGCGCAACCGCATTCTGCGCAGCGCCTAACTGCAGCCATCCGTAACCAAGCCAAGGCTGAAGCCGAATAGCTTCCAACATTTGCAGCCATAACTCAAAACGCGAGGAGGTTCCGAGCCCAACTCCAACACGTGTGGCACTGGTGCCCAGAGCAACAGAAAGTGGCTGCCAGGTTGCATATAGCCCCCAAAAAATCAGCAGCGATGGCAACAACCAACGTAAAGTAATAGCAGTTTTTGTCCTGCGCCCAAATAAGGCGACCCATGCCACCATGAGAGTGAAAGATAATGCTCCAGTGCGTGACTCAGATGCAACTAAACCCACAACTAGAATTAGTGCTCCCGTGTGCGCCCAACCACCTGACAACTGACGTTGAGTATCTAAATATATTAAGGCACCAATGCCTAAAACGATGAGCGTCGCAAAATGATTGGGCTGTGCAAAATTGCCATAAACACGTCCATGGCTGTCTAGCATGAAAATGCCTTGCGTAACGTGTTGCCACTGCGCCAAGCCGATCACAGTGTTTGTTAAGGCTGCCACCAGTAAAACGAGGCACCACTGGCTTACCTGTCCGCTTTCCAATGACGATTGATGACCAATAGTGGCTGCCATGCAAAAAACCACCACCATTAAAAAACCAGATGCTATATCACCCCGCTACAAATCGAACAAAAAATACTGCGCGGCTATGATTATGACAAACAGGAGTGCTGCAGCATAAATTCGAAAAGGCCAAAATTGCAGACCGCTCCAAGGCCACAAAAGCATTACGCCGAGTACGGTTGCCGCTTCCTGTGGAAAAGTATTCCAAGGTGGTATGTGGTCTGGAATCAGCCAGCCTAGTAACAGACAAGCTAAACCAAGCGCTCTGAGGGGGAAAAAATTAGTCATCAAAGAAAAAGCCTCCCAAAGGAGGCTTTTGCAGAATCAGTTATTATTTATTTGCATGAACCAGGGGCGTATTTCGCCAATGCGCCAGCAGTAGTGCAGCGCCACTCTGTGATCTGCTTGCCCTGAGAGTTACTTGCAGTATCGAGCTTGGCAGCTGCGTTACCAACGTAAGGTGTCAGCAACAAATAATCATTAGCGCTCATTGTTGCACCCAGATTGGCAGTATCCGGGGTTACCTTGATCACACCGTTTGCATCTGTTTCGATGGACTTAACCATCTTTGTAGGATTGGAACCGGTGCCACCAACGTTAGCTTCGCAGCCCCACGAATTGGCCGAACCAACCGCATCAACTCTCATCGTCTGGACGGCTTCACTGATGGTAGTACGGCATTGCGATGCAGCCAATACGACTTCTGATGTACGCGCCTTGATCGTGTAGTCCTTATACGCTGGCAGAGCCACGGCAGCCAGAATACCGATGATGGCCACCACGATCATCAGTTCGATGAGGGTGAAACCCTTTTGCATGGAACGCTTCATAAAAATTCCTCCAAGGAGCAAGGTTGTTAACCCCCGCAGAGGAATCCTGCGGGTTGCCTTTGTCAATGCATCTTCTGTGCCAGGAGGCGGCTGCAACAAGGTGTTGCGGCTTGTGAGGGTTTTGTGGGGCTGGGGGTTGGTGGGTGTCTTTGGTTGGGGTTTACCCGGTGCTTTGTGACATTTTTGTCGCCCTTATTTGTCGGAGGGTGACGTGGACGGGGCTTTGGTGGCAGTGGGGGTGGGTGGTTCTTGCCGACTGTCAACTGTTTAAGCCGGGGCTGCCCTCACCCCAACCCTCTCCCAGAGGGAGAGGGAGTCATGCCCTCACCCCTGCTCGCCCAGCGGGAGAGCAACTGTGTTCAAAGTCAAGTCATTTTGAGATAGCTCCAGCATGTGGATAACTCACTTGCCAAGGCACGCCGGATTTGAGAACGGCGTTGATGATCGTGAGCACCTTGTGCATACAGG
>JBFXIU010000344.1:0-3569 GCA_050175615.1 Porticoccaceae bacterium
AGGCCAAACAGGTTTCGGTGGCCTGGCTCGGTTTGGCCGCTGCCCCCCAGGAATCGAATGAGGAACCTGTTAAAAACAGCGCGCCCAGCATGACAAAACAGAAAAATTTCCCCCAATGCATCATTAAACCTCCCTTGTTGATATCAACCATCTGGAAAACGCCCTCCCGGTCAAACGGTACAGACGCCACCTCCCTTCCACCCAGGATCCATGCATCATGGCTTGCAGAAAGACACCTTTTGCATTCCACTGACAATGCGGTTAATAATAGCGCAACCGCACAGATTTTCCAGTTGGTTGCCTCGAATCCTCACCGGGCGGCAGGGAAAAGACAATCAGGGCGATATCAGTCAAAAGCGAGGCGATGATCTCAATGTTTGAGCAGAATGTGTTATGGGCTTTCGGCTTGACCCTTTTTGCGGGTCTGGCAACAGGCATCGGCAGCGCGGCAGCCTTTCTGGCGAAAAAAACCAATACCCGCATGCTGGCCATCGCCCTGGGGTTCTCTGCAGGCGTCATGATCTATGTCTCGTTTGTGGAGATTTTTGTCAAAGCGAAAGAACCACTGGTAGGCAGCCTGGGGGTCCGTGCGGGTTCCTGGGCCACAGTGGGCGCATTTTTCGGGGGGATGCTGCTGATCGGGCTGATCGACAAGCTGGTTCCAAGCCACGAAAACCCTCATGAGGCCCACCGGCTGGAAGAAATCCGCGGTGGCACCGGCCCGGCGGACGAACGATTGCTGCGCATGGGGGTACTCTCAGCGCTGGCTATCGCCATCCACAACTTCCCCGAAGGGCTGGCCACTTTTACCGTGGCGCTGCGCGATCCGACCCTGGGAATGCCGGTCGCGGCAGCAGTAGCGCTGCACAACATTCCGGAAGGGATCGCTGTCTCGATCCCGGTTTTTTATGCCACCGGCAGCCGCCTGCGTGCTTTTCAGCTGTCGTTTCTGTCCGGGCTCTCTGAACCGGCCGGAGCACTACTGGGATATTTACTGCTCTATCCCTTTATGAACGATGTGCTGTTCGGGGTCTTGTTCGCATCGGTTGCAGGCATCATGGTGTTTATCTCCCTCGACGAACTGCTGCCCGGCGCACACGAATACGGCCGCCACCACCATGCCCTCTATGGCCTGGTAAGCGGCATGGTGGTTATGGCAGTCAGCCTGCTGCTTTTTCTGTAATCACTTCTGCCGTTCGACCTGAAGGCGGATGCCGGACAGCAGCGTTTCAATCACCTGGCGATCTTCCGGGTCAGCCAGATGGTCGTTGGCGTAGAGCCAGAACCAGTAAGGCGCCGCAAAACCAACCACACCGACAAAACGGCTGTCTTCACCCTCATGGCTGTAATCGATCTCAAAGCGCTGTGCACTCGCGGCGCCGTCGATCTGCGCAGAGTTCTGGCGGACCTTGACATTCTCCCACCCTTCGTCCACCACACCGTCGGCGGCGTATCGCGCCGATAATTCAATGGCATGCCTCGAGGGCGGCGCCTCGTTTTTATCCAGTGCACTGAAACTGATCAGAAGATGCGCCCCGGAATCGGGGTTGAACACGAACAGATCATTGGTCGCCAGCCGTTGCTGCGCCGCCCTGCTCAGCTGCTCTTCGGTGGGGGACTGTCCGCTGCGGGCCGCATCTTCACGGAGATGTTCAATCATGTGCTCGAGCAGATTCGCCGGCGCCTCGGCGCCAGCCTGCCAGGCATCGGAGACCTCTGGAAGGATAACCTTCAGTCCCGGGCGCGGCTCGAACTGCTGCGCTGATACAAAGAGGGGAAAAACCAGCAGCACAGTAAGCAAAAACAGAATTTTTTTCATATCAATCTCCTTTTTAATAGCCAGAGTTATCGGCTATTGTAACAGAGACCCGACAAAACGCTCCTCACGGCATGGAACAACGAATATATTGTTTGAAGATTTTTTCTTGACGGGGGCAATATAGAATGTTGCGGCTGCTGATCGTAAGCCGATGCCTCAGGCGGTGAGATCGGTAAGGATACCGTGTACCGCTTTTTGAATTCTTCCAATGCCAACTGGCGCAAGCAGGTAACCCTGAGCCGGGTCGGACCTGCGCAAAATATTATTTCTACGCCTTTATCTTTAAAAATAATGCTTGTCAGGAAACCTTAGAGGACGCATTTTGATGGCAAAATGACGCATTTAAGCTCGCCATATGGCACGTTCCACCCCCCAAGTTTTCTTTAACCGTCCAATTTTGATGCTTTCGCAAAAAAGCATCAATGTCGATGGCTAAGCAAAAAGCGCCAAATGCAAGGCGCGCGATTGTCGAGCAATGAGGCGTACTTAGGTACGTCGAAGCAGCGAGAGCAATTGCAGCAACGCAGCAGTTGGTGAGTTTTTGCGACGCCATCAATTTTATAGCTAAAATGGGCGGTTTAAGGCCCGAATCGACACATAAAATCAAGTTTTTTCGACATAGATTCAGGCACTTGGGCAGGTCCGACTCCGCACACTACCCATGTCAAAGATAAATATACTGTCACCGGAACTCTTCAAGTTGTTTCCCTCTGCCCGCTCCAATCGCGGACTTTTTACGCCTGTGGGTAATATTTATGTCACCTTGATCCCTTGATCTGGCAACTTGACGCCGATCCTTGCTGCGGCTGCACAATTGGGGTTAAGGTGTGAATCAGTAAGCGCAATTGGCAGAGAAACAAGCGATCTGTACAAACTCTGTTTTTATGTTCCCGAGGGAAACCCGCCTTTGTGGGACAGGCTCCAGCTGCTTCCAAAATAATTTTTCAAAGCGGGTTGAACATTTTGTCTGCGTCAGGGTCTATCCACTTAACAAAAGGGAGGAAATTACTCATGAAGAAAACTGTTCTGTTTTTATTTGCTGGCCTGCTGCTCAGCAGTGTTCCCGTTCAGGCGGATGAGACGGCGACGGAATCATTAGCCTATGATGCGCGGCTGACAGGTTATACCTATCCGTTTGAAGTCAGCTTCTATTCCGTTTCTTCGCAGGGAAAATCGCTCGAAATGGCTTATATGTATCTGGAAGGAGACAAAAATAAACCTGTTGTGATTCTGCTGCATGGCAAGAATTTCAACGGGGCATACTGGGCGCAGACCGCCCTCTGGCTGCATGATCAGGGGTACAGCATTTTGATCCCGGATCAGATCGGTTTCGGAAAATCGTCCAAGCCGGTTGATTATCAATTTTCTTTTGCCGCTTTGGCGACGAATACCAGAAAGCTGATGGATGAGCTGAATATCAGAAAATCAATTATCGTAGGGCACTCCATGGGAGGCATGCTGGCCTCACGCTTTGCCCTTTTATATCCGGACCGCACACAGAAACTGATTCTGGTGAATCCGATCGGTCTGGAAAATTATCTGCAGTACGTGCAGTACAAAGACGTTGATTTTTTCTATAGAAATGAACTGGGACAGACGGCTGAAAAAATCCGCCGGTATCAACAGAAAAACTATTATGACGGCGCATGGAACAAAACCTATGCCGCATGGACGCATCCTTTGATCGGCTGGGCACAGGGCCCGGATAAAGATCAGTTGGCAAAGGTCAGCGCACGGACCTATGATATGA
>JBFXIU010000345.1:0-3563 GCA_050175615.1 Porticoccaceae bacterium
GTTGATAATGTTGATCAGTTAAAACCGGCCTGGACCTATCGTACCGGTGTTGTTCAAAAGGGCGAGACCAGCCCGCTCCAATCTGTGCCGCTAATGGTCAATAATAGCCTTTATTTGTGTACCCAGACCAATATCGTTATTTCTCTGGATCCTGAAACCGGCGAGGAACGCTGGCGTTATGATCCAAAAGTAGATCCTACAGGAGCTTCTGTCGTCACCACATGCCGAGGGGTTGCCTACAGCGAAACCCCGGCATCAACCGCTTGTCCCAAGCGCATTATCGCCGCGACTTTTGACGCCAGATTGATTGCAGTGAACGCAGATACTGGCGGCCTTTGCCCTGATTTTGGCAACAACGGCCAAGTGGATTTGAGACGGGGCATGGGGCAGGTTGATGCCGGCTTCTACTACGCCAGTTCCGCACCCACCATCGTTCGCGGCAATGTGATCCTCGGTGGCTGGATTGCCGACAATGTTCAGGTGGAGCCGCCATCGGGAGTCATTCGCGCCTTTGATGTGGTTACAGGCGCATTTTCCTGGGCCTGGGATCTGGGTCGTCCCGGTTACCACGACGAGCCCGCTTCAGGTGAAGTCTATACGCGAGGTACGCCCAATAGCTGGGCGCCCATGAGCGGCGACGAAGAATTGGGCATGGTGTACCTGCCCACAGGCAATGCGACTCCCGATCACTGGGGTGGCCATCGCACCAAGGAAATGGATGAGTTCAGCAGCTCCGTGGTGGCGCTGGATGCGGAAACCGGTGAGTTGCGCTGGCACTATCAAACCGTCCATCACGATCTTTGGGATTATGATGTCGCGTCTCAGCCGACTTTGATTGATGTTGACATTGACGGCGAGCGGGTTCCCGCGTTGGTACAACCCACCAAGCAGGGGCAGACCTTTCTTCTCGATCGTCGCAATGGCAAATTGCTTGCCGATGTGGAAGAGCGCCCCGTTTCCCATGATGCTGCTCCCGGCGATTGGATGTCGCCCACCCAGCCGTTTTCCACGGAACTGCCGACGTTTTCAACGGACACATTGGCCGAAAAGGATATGTGGGGCATTACCCCCTTTGATCAGATGTGGTGTCGTATTCAATTTAAAAAAATGCGCTATGAAGGCCCGTTTACGCCCATTGGCAGTGAAAGGATGACCCTTGTTTACCCCGGTGTCGGCGGTGGCATGAACTATGGTGGCGTGTCTGTCGATCCCGAGCGCGGAGTAATGCTGGTCAACAGTCTCCATGTGGGCACCAGAATCAGACTTGTGCCCAGGGAAGAGATGGCTGAGGGGGGCGGAAAAGAGCATAAATTTCATCTCAGTGGTCCCCCCATGTCAGGGACTCCTTACGCCCTCTATTGGGATACGTTTATTTCGCCGCTGTTGATTCCCTGTAATGAACCGCCTTATGGCCTGATGAGTGCGGTTGACCTCAATAGCCGCAAATTGCTGTGGTCGGTGCGCCTGGGTACGGCGCGGGATAGCGGTCTTTTCAAAACAGGCCTTGGCGTGCCCATCAAAATGGGCATGCCCAATTTTGGCGGTTCGGTGACAACCAGGGGTGGCCTGGTATTTATTGGCGCCAGTCATGAGCGCGCACTGCGAGCCTTCGATATTCGCACCGGTAAGGAAGTATGGAAGGCGCGGCTCAAGGCTGGCGCCCACGCAACCCCGATGACCTATATTTCCCCCACCAGTGGCCGCCAGTTTGTGGTGACGATTGCTGGTGGGCACAGAACATTGCAATCTCCATTGGGGGACTATGTTCAGGCGTTTGCTATACCGGAAAGCGCTAACTGAAAATCGAAAAAAGGTGTTTTTTGTCACTTTATTATCATAAATTCATATACTCAATGTGGCTTTTATAAATGCTATGCTACCCCTTGATTAGATTAAATAATGAATAATTCAAGGGGTGGCGAGTATTGTTTTTACCGGATTTTCACATTTTGAATTCGTTTTCACCAAAATTGATGTTAGTAGACAGACCTGTACATATAAAAATTAATTCAGGGTTGGGTGTAGTTAACATGACGTTTTTCCGAAAAAAATTATTGATGTTCGCTTTTTGAGCTATATTCTTAAAGGAGGTGTCCTATAAGAAAAATGCCCAATGACTTGCATAAGTCGAAAAGGGGAAGTGTTGGCCTATAAGAAACCCACACCATAACCAGAGGCAGTGTTCGCCGCTGCTTTTATGCCAACAACTGCAAGTGAATGGAGTCGTATTGGTTTTAAATGTTGCGTCAACCTTAAATAAAATGTACAGGTAAAAAAATCCAAAAATGTATCTACTCTGTACACCTAGTCCGGCAATATAACGAGGGTAAATAAGATGAAAAACGGTTTTTTAGCAAACAAAAAACTCTTGGCTTCCTGCGTGGTTACAACACTGGCCTTGCCAGTTGTTGCCCATGCTCAGATTCAGGAAATTATGGTCACAGCCAACAAGCGCGAGCAGAGTTTCGCCGATGTGGGTGCAACCATGAGCGTGATGTCCTCCGAAAACCTAATCAAACAACGGATTTCCAATTCGGATGATATAGCCACTGCCATACCCAGCCTCAGCTATGCCCGCACAGATTACAACACCCCAGTTTATACCTTGCGCGGTATCGGCTTTAACGAAGCCAGTCTCGGTGTCTACCCGGCGGTGAGCGTGTATCTCGATGAAGCGCCTCTGACATTCCCCACTCTGGCAGCCAATGCGGCCTTTGATCTTGAGCGCATCGAAGTGCTCAAAGGGCCCCAGGGTACGCTGTTTGGTCAAAACTCCACCGGCGGCGCCATTAACTATATTGCCAAAAAGCCCACGGATGAGTTTGATGCCGGTTTTACCACCACCTATGGCCGCTTTGATTTGGTTGAGCTCGAAGGCTTTATCAGCGGGCCTTTGACGGATACCCTGAAAGGCCGGGTTGCGGTTAAAACCCACAATATGGACGACTGGCAGTATTCGGTTACCAGGGGCGATGAGCATGGTGAAGAAGAGTATTACACGGGTCGCGCCATGCTTGACTGGGATCCAACCGACAATACCAGCGTATCCCTGACGCTAAATGCCTGGAAAGATGAATCCGACCCCCAGGCCATGCAGCTGGCAGCGACCAAATACAGTGCCCCTGATCAATTGGGCACTCCCGATGGCCTACCCATTGTCAATCAACCATTGGTGCCTGAAGAGAATCGCGCCGCGGATTGGGGGCCTGTGACGCCCTATTCTGATCGCGAGCTTTTCCAAACGGTGCTTCGCCTGGAGCATAACTTTGCTGACAATCTGTTATTTACTTCTTTGTCGTCTTATATCGACTTTGATCAGGCGCAAGCGACTGATCGCGATGGTTCTGCCATTCAGAACCAGGATCAGACCCGGATGGATGCAACCATTGAAACCTATTCTCAGGAATTCAGAATTGAAAACACCGATGTGGATGCCTACCGCTGGGTATTGGGTTTCAACTACGAAAACAGCGAAGTTGCCGAACGCCAGTTACAGTCCTATGTGAATAACTCGATTGCCATTGCCACGGGGATCTTTCAAAATGCCATAGAGCTTGATTCCG
>JBFXIU010000346.1:0-3563 GCA_050175615.1 Porticoccaceae bacterium
CCAGCGTCACCTGGGCGCTGTTCATCGCCACATCCGTTCCCGTTCCCATGGCAATACCTATATTCGCCTTCGCCCGGGCGGGCGCATCATTGATACCATCACCCGCCATGGCCACAATACATCCCTTGCTTTGTAGTGCGCTGACAATTTCCAGCTTGGCATTGGGGGTAACTTCGCCGTAAAAGTCATCGATACCCAGCTCTCGGGCTACCGCTGCAGCGGTTTTCTTGCCATCTCCCGTCGCCATAATTACGCGAACACCTTCTTTGCGTATTTGCTCAATCGCTGCCCTGGTGGATTGTTTAATGGGATCCGCCACGGCAATCACACCAGCCAGATGGCCATCCACCCCCAAATGCACCACGCTGGCGCCGCCCTCTTTCAAGGTATCAATGTTCGAACCCAGATCGACAAGATTTACCCCGTGCTGCGCCATCAACGCGGTATTGCCCAGGACTAAAAAGTGCCCCTCAACCTGCCCGGTTACACCTATACCGGACTCGGATTCAAAATCATGGGCTTTGGAAAGAGTCAGCTTTTGCTCCTTGGCGGCCTTGACGATGGCCATTGCCAGGGGATGTTCGCTGCCCTGATCGAGACTGGCCGCAAGACGCAGCACCTCATCGCCATCAAACCCCTCTGCGGCGATAACTTTCTGGAATGCCGGGTGCCCCTCGGTGAGCGTACCGGTTTTGTCCACCACCAGCGTATCCACCTTGCGCAGGGTTTCGATGGCAGCGGCATCGCGGAACAGGATTCCCCTGGTGGCGCCCTTTCCGGTCGCCACCATGATGGACATCGGTGTCGCCAGCCCCAAGGCACAGGGGCAGGCGATAATGAGCACAGCAACCCCATTGATAAGCCCGTGCACCCAGGAGGGCGGCGGCCCCCACAGCCCCCAGGCAAAAAAGGTCATCACCGCAATTGCCACAACGACAACCACAAAGTATCCCGCCACCACATCAGCCAGACGCTGTAATGGCGCCTTTGACCGCTGTGCCTGAGCCACCAGATTAACAATCTGTGACAGGGTGCTGTCCTGCCCCACCAGTTCGGCTCGAATGATCAAACTGCCGCTGGTGTTCATCGTCGCGCCTATCACTCTGTCCCCCGGCCTCTTGGACACCGGCACCGGCTCACCGGTGAGCATGGATTCGTCCACGGCACTGCCGCCCTCTTCCACCACGCCATCCACCGGGACTTTCTCACCGGGGCGAACCCGAACAAGATCGCCCTTTTGAAGAGCTGTAAGCGGAACATCTGCCTCGGTGCCATCGGCGTCGATTCGGCGGGCTGTTGTCGGCGCCAATTGCAGCAGAGATTTGATGGCTGCGGAGGTTTTCGACCTGGCTTTGAGTTCAAAGAGCTGTCCCATCAAGGTCAGGGAGATAATAACTGCGGCAGCCTCAAAATAAACCGCAATACGCCCGTGGTCGACAAAGGACTGCGGAAATACGCCAGGGACTATGGTTGCAACCAGGCTGTAGATGTAAGCCGCCGCGGTGCCAAGGCCGATCAGCGTCCACATATTGGGGCTTCTGTTAACCACAGATTGTACGCCGCGAATAAAAAAGGGCAGCCCGCACCACAGCACCACTGGCGTCGCCACAACCAGTTCCAGCCAATTGTGGGTTTGCGGGGGAAGCCAGCCGTGGCCGAACATCGCCAGCACAAAAACCGTCAGCGTGAATGGCACGCTGATCCAAAAACGGCGCCGAAAATCGATGAGCTCGGGATCGTCCCCATCCTCCAGGGTTGGCATTTCCGGCTCCAGCGCCATACCGCATTTCGGGCAGGTGCCCGCGCCTTTTTGGCGGACTTCCGGGTGCATGGGGCAGGTATACCAGGCATCGCTGGTTTCTGGTGGCGCCTTCCTGGGTTTTAGATAGCGATTTGGATCCGCGTCAAATTTGGATCGACATCCGGCACTGCAAAAGAAATATTCTTTGCCCTGATAGCTGGAGCGATGCTCAGCGGAGGGACTCACCTTCATCCCGCAAACAGGATCCAGCAGGCTGTCAAGCGCCTCCCCGAGATCCGGATTGCGGTCGTGGCCATGATCATGGTTGTGGTGGCAGGTATGGTGACTTTTCATTGGGCGACCCTAATTCAAGAAGAGGTTTTATATACAGGTTAATTTGTGTCCTGCGACTGGATTTGGGATTCAATCAACCGACAAACCGAGTGGCCGTCTGGCACAGTGTCCGGCATATTTTTCCACTCCGCCATACTGGACTCCATTCGATCGCAGAGATCTGTCAGTTCTTTAATGGTTTTTCGTGTTTCGTTAATGCGATGCTCCATCAGGTCGCGCACACGTGGACATGGCGAATGTGCCCGTTCAGCATCGCCAAACATCTGCTTGATATCATCGAGGTGAAAGCCCAGTTGTCTGGCAGTCTTGATAAATCTCAGCCTGGATACCGCTTCTGCTGCGAATATCTGGTAGCCGTTGCTACTGTTGCGCTCTGCCACTAGCAGCCCCAGCGACACGTAGTGGCGAATCGCATCTTTGCTAGCGCCGGTTTTCCTGGCAAGTTCGCCGATTTTCATAACAATGCCTCCTTCGTGATCATAGTGTAGAACCATTGGGTAACACCACGGTCAAGATTTTTTGAATTTTTTCAGGTGCCGAAGCTCCATATCTATAGTCGACAGCTTGTCAGCGACGATGCCCAGATTCTGGGTCACATGTTGAGGAATTGCCGAAACGGTCTTGATGGCAGAACAGGGGTTGCCCTGATTGCCTGTTTTTACTTATCGCAGCTCGCCCTTGCCGCACAGTAAACGCTGGTTTTAAGGAACCTGCACAACCTGATGACAAAGAGTTCTATCGGTTATTTCTCTTGCCCTAATGCTCTTGCCATCATAGGCTATGGTTAAAGTAAGAAAATAAAAGGCGTGAATACATGCAGAGTCCGGCAAGCGCTTACGGTCGCGTTAGGGGTTTTCTCCACAATGAGCTTTGGCGCACTGATCTCGACACCCTCAATTGGCCTGCCCGCGTCGGCTACGGGGCTATTCGTTTATTGTGGGTGTTGTCGCGGGACTTGTCGTCCGGGCAACTCACCCTCAGAGCCATGAGCCTTGTCTATACCACACTGCTGTCCATGGTTCCCCTGCTGGCTGTTAGCTTTTCCGTACTCAAGGCGTTTGGCGTTCATAATCAAATTGAACCTCTTCTTATCAATCTGGTTCAGCCTTTGGGCGAAAAAGGCAATGAGCTGGTGGCGAACGTACTCGGTTTTGTCGAAAACATGAAGGTGGGCGTTCTCGGCTCCGTCGGTCTCGCACTGTTGCTGTATACCGTTATTTCCCTGATTCAGAAAATTGAAGATGCCTTTAATCACGTCTGGCATGCAAAGACATCCCGACCGCTGTCGCGGCGCTTCAGTGATTATCTCAGCGTTATTATGGTCGGCCCTGTATTGGTGTTTTCCGCAATGGGCATGACCGCATCGATGATGAACAGCTCTCTGGTACAGGCGTTGGCGGCAATCGAGCCCTTTGGCAGCCTGCTCTTGCTGGCATCAAAGCTGGTGCCTTTTTTCCTGATATTTTTA
>JBFXIU010000347.1:0-3556 GCA_050175615.1 Porticoccaceae bacterium
TTGTTGAAAAATCAGCTGATTTACCGCTTTATTGGGCTACTGCACACACATGCCCCGGTGTTCAGTTGGTTTCGATTAGGGATTCCTGCCCCCGATCAGGTCGAGGGTGACGTTCCTTCGCAGGAATGACGGCGTGAAATATTCCGGACAGTAGTGCGCCTGCGCGGGAATGACATTAATCAGAGCTTCCCTAGTATTTGTGGCTGAAAAGCCTGATTGTGGCATGCTCTGGCGCTGCTTTCGCAGTTGCTCAGATTGAACGCAGGAGCAACCTCAATAGCGGCAATTACTCAACCAAAGCGTCTGGTAAGGCTGTAATTCAAGGGTTGCTCTAAGGTCGTCATAATGAAGACCGCCAATAAGGTCACACCAGCTATGGGTGTCGATAAGATTGATTTCCGCCAGTGGAACTGATCGTGGCTCAGCAGTGATATTGCTAATGCAAAAAATGCTTTGATCCCGACGCAGACTCTGCCGCCAAAAAGCAAACACCTTTTCACCGAGGTGAAGGGTAAATTGAGTGACATTGGGGTGAAACGCCGGCTGTCGCTTACGAATGGCGATAAGTCGTTTTAACTCTTGCAATAAAGGCCGATGATGATACTGGCCGTCGGTCAGCTTTGCATTCAGTTCTTCAAGCTGCCAGGTGTGGCGGTTAATGGCGCGCTTTCTGCGAGTATTGTCAAATTTTTCGGTATCGTTTTCAGTACCCAATAAACTGTGAATATAAAACGCCGGAATACCTTCAAGGGCGAGCATGATGCTGTGGGCACAGATAAAGCGCTGGCATTGCCATTCGTCGACGCCATGGTCAGCAGTTCCTTTCATGGCATCGTAAAGGCTGATATTGATTTCGTAGGGTTTTTCAAAACCCTCTGCGCCCTTGCGAAAAGATACCATGCCACCAAATTTCTGCATGGTGGCAATCAGTAGGTTGACCTCGTCTTCTGTCATTAAACCTTCGACTGGCCTCAGTCCTATGCCATCGTGGGAGGCGATAAAATTAAGGTAAGCTGTGCCATTCTGGGCGGGCGGCATGCTCATCATCCAGGTTTTAAGGTGAGTGCAATCACCCGTAATCAACGCATTAAGCAAAAGCGGCGGCAGGGAAAAGTTATAAATGACATGGGCTTCGTTGGCGTTGCCCAGATAGGTGATATTTTCCCGATTGGGAACATTGGTCTCGGTTATAACCAGCGCACGGGGATTTTTGTGTTCAATAAGCAGTCGCAGTATTTTGATAATTTCGTGGGTTTGCGGTAAATGCAGACAACTGCTTCCCGGTTGTTTCCATAAAAAAGCGACCGCATCGAGGCGAAAAATTTCCACGCCCCACTCCATGTAATGGCAAATAATATTGACAAATTCAGCGAGGACTGCGGGATTGGCAAAATTGAAATCAACCTGATCCTGGCTAAAAGTGCACCATACCCATCTGGTGCCCTCCTCCGTTTCCACAGGGTTGAGCAGTTTGGAACTTCTCGGCCTGACAACCTGCTCGATATCTGCATCCTCGGCAACACAAAAAAAATAGTTTTTGCCAGGACTAAGGCCTTTTTTAAAATTTTCAAACCAGCGACTGCGGGCAGAGCCATGATTGATAACCAGATCTGACATGAGGCGGTAGTCTTTGGCTATAGCAGATATGTGCTGCCAATCTCCCAGTGCAGAATTGACAGAGAGATAATCCATTACCGAAAAGCCATCATCAGAACTGTAGGGAAAAAATGGCAGTATATGAACAATGCTAATTTGATCTCGCAGTTCGGTATCGAGGATTTTCTTCAGTGTAGTCAACGGTTTTTCATTTTCACTGACAACGGAATCCCCATAAGTAATCAAGGCAATATCCGCTTGATCCCAGTGATTCTGATGGGCGGAAACCGGCGGTAAATCGCGCGGATAATTCATCAAATCAATGAGTTTCTGCGCCCAGGCACTGTGATCGATATCTCCATAGACCATGCCGAGATGATCTTTGATTCTGGCGTGCAAATCGTTGCGAAAGGCGTCAGTGTCCATAGGCGTTCCATCAACCCAGATACTGCTTGTGGTCTTCGCTGACGGCCTCAAGAAGCATATCGTAAATCTCGGGGATGGCGCTTAAAACACGATTCCAGCTCGGCACAAATGGCGTATCCATAGGATTGTCGAGAAACAAAGCGCCGGCATCGACAATGTTTTGGGCAAAAACCTCCACGGCTTTTTCCTCAGCATGACGATCAAAAGTCAAACCGTTGATTGCGGCATCATTGGCGTAGGTTTCGATAAAATCGAGAGCAATGCGATAGTAGGTTGCTTTAAGGGTGCGGAATTTCTCCACAGAAAAAACCTCGCCATTGGTGGCCAGTTTGCGAAACAGGGTTTTGGCAATATCCAGGCTCATTTTCGACAATCCGCGGCGGGCGTCATCGGGGGAAATATCCTGGTGCTTGTGATCGTAGACATCGGCAATATCCACCTGACAGAGCCTGTTGGTGGAATAGTTTCTGTACATTTCCGACAGCACGCCCACTTCCAGCCCCCAATCACTGGGAATCCGCAAGTCGTTGAGCACGTCCAGACGCAGGGAGAACTCGCCGGCAAGTGGGTAGCGAAAACTGTCGAGATAATCGAGATATTCACTGGGACCACAAACCTGGCGCAAAGCGCGAATAAGCGGGGTTACCAGCAAGCGACTGACCCGGCCATGAAGTTTATTACTGGCCACGCGCGTATAAAAACCTTTACAGAATTCGTAGTTAAAATTGGGATTGGCTATGGGATAGACAAGTCGCGCCAGCATTTCCCTGTTATAGGTGAGAATATCGCAATCGTGGAGGGCAATCGCTTCAACCTTATGGGTGGCAAGGGCATAGCCAAAGCAGAACCATACATTTCTGCCTTTACCGGGTTCACTGGGAGCGAGCCCGTGCTTTTGCAATTCATTATCGATGGCGCGCAGGCGGGCACCATCATTCCAAAGGACGACATGATCCTGAGGCAATTTGGAGAAATAGCTGAGGGCATGGATATACTCACTCTCGGAGGCGCGATCCAGACCAATGACAATTTGCTTGACATAGCCCACCCCGGCAAGCTCAGCGACAATATGCGCCAAAGCCTCACCCTGCAATTCCGAATATAAAGACGGCAATACCAAACCGATGGGGCGCTGGCGACTAAAGCGCACCAGCTCGCTCTCCATATCCGCCAGTGGCCGCTTAGTGACATTATGCAGTGTGGTGATAATACCGTTTTGATAAAAATCGCCCATAGTTACTTCTCCTCCAATAATGCGATTATTGCGCTGCACCAGCCTTTGGAACCAGGCTCTTCGCTATAAATAATTTCTTTTGGCCGGGTAACTGATAATTGCGATGATTTTTGAGAACGAATAATCACCGCGATATCTGCAGCATTCAACATGGATTCATCGTTAGGGCTGTCACCCAGGGCAATAATGCGAATGGCTTCACTCTGAGCTGTGTTGTTATTGAAGCGACTTTGATAATAATGTCGCAACCAGTGTAACGCCTTGCCTTTATCAGTTTTGCCGGCTATGGTAAGAAAGCGC
>JBFXIU010000348.1:0-3550 GCA_050175615.1 Porticoccaceae bacterium
TCCGTCTTTGAATAAAACCGTGGCAGATGGGGGTCCGGTTTAATCCTTTGACACTTGTTGTACGGGTTTGATTCGATTATTTCCCATTTTACGGCCTGTTGGAATGCCGCTCGTAGATGGCGATATGTGATGGCAACCCCGGACTTTTTAAGCCCCGACCTGATCAGGTCGGCGTGAAATTCGTCAAGGTGCCTGGCCGTGATCGACGACAGAGGCGTCGCGCCCCCGATCCAGTCTGAAAGTTTATTGACCGAATACGCATCCCGCTTGTGTGCCTTTTTGTGTGTCTCGCAGTGTTTTTTGTATTCCTCGGCAAACTCGGCAAGGGTAACGCTTTTCGACTTGATAGCGACAAGGTTCCCCAGCAGGGCCTCGCGCTTGGCCCTGGCAAAAAGCCTTTCGGCAACCTGCTTGTCTAGGGCGCTTTCTCGCCTTTATGTGGCCCGAATCGATCAAGCACATCAGGGTGTTCCGGGATAATCCGGCGTATTCAGTCGCGGCCCTTATCTTGAGCCACCTATTGTTCATAAAATTTTCGGCGTGGTGACCGCCTCCTTACATGTGGCGGAGGAAACGCCGCTCCTTTCTTCCGATTTAAAGTTGACTTTTACACAATATGTGTTAAAATGTAAGCTATGTTTAAGCGAGCCTACAAGTACCGATTTTACCCGACTAACAACCAGTCCGAATTGTTGTCTAAAACCTTTGGTTGCGTTCGTTTTGTCTACAACAAGGTTCTCCGCTGGAGAACGGATACCTACTACGAATCCAAGACCAAAATCGGGTATCTCCAAGCCAACGCGAAACTGTCCGAACTCAAAAAACAGTTTGAATTGCAGTGGTTGAACGATGTTTCCAGCGTCCCTCTGCAACAATGCCTGAGGCACCAGCAATCGGCATTCAAGAATTTTTTTGAAGGCAGAGCCAAATATCCAGCCTTTAAGAAAAAAACCGCTCGGCAATCGGCTGAATACACTCGTTCCGCGTTCAAGTTTCAAAACGGAGAATTGTTTCTCGCTAAAAGCAAAGAGCCTTTGGATATACGCTGGAGTAGGGATCTTCCGAGCCAACCAAGCACCATTACCGTATCCAAAGACCCCGCCGGACGATACTTTGTTTCGTTCTTGTGCGAATTTGCGCCCGAAAAGCTCCCTGTGTCGCCCAAGTCTGTCGGGGTCGATGTTGGTATTAAGTCTTTGCTTGCCTTTTCCAACGGAGGTAAGATCGGCAACCCAAAACACACGGCCAAATATGCCACCAAGCTTGCCAAATATCAGCGCCGGTTGGCTAAAAAGAAGCCCGGTTCCGCGAACAGGGCCAAGGCAAAATTGAAGGTCGCTCGTATTCACGCCAAAATCTCCGATTGCAGGAAAGATTTTTTACACAAACAATCTCGCAAGCTGGTCAACGATAACCAAGTGATCTGCATCGAGTCTCTTAAAGTTAAGAACATGATCCGCAACACCAGGCTAAGCAAGGCCATAGCCGACGCAAGCTGGGGTGAGTTCGCTCGACAACTGGCGTACAAGGCCGAGTGGTCCGGTCGCAAGCTTGTCGCAATTGACCAATGGTTTCCAAGTTCAAAACGTTGCTCCTCCTGCGGATATATCTCCGAATCTATGCCGCTTGACGTGCGGGAATGGCAATGCCCCGAGTGCGGGTCGCGCCACGACCGGGATATAAACGCGGCGAAAAACATCTTAGCGGCTGGGCAAGCCGTGATAGCCCTTGGAGAGAACGTAAGCCCTGTTTCGGTTAATGCCGGCACAGGCGATTCTCTGTGAATTGGGAATCCGCCCCCTTCAGGGGGTGGAGCAGTCAACTGGATACTCCGTTTCTATAATGGCATTAATGTAGTGTATCGCTTTTTTCAGGTCCTCGGCCCCGTTTTTAATCCGGTGACGGCAGACGTACTTGATGATATTCCCTTCCGCAAATGGAAGCTCGTTTGCCATGATGAACTCCATCGGTTGGATCTTGAACTTCTGGTAGTGGGTCCCCCCCACCTGATGGTCTAATGTTTTCAATCTTTCTCTCCTTGCATATATGCTCAAGCGGGCATCCGTTTTTAAAAAACCCTTGTTTGTTAAGGCCCCGAAACAGTCGGGGCGCAAATCGACACGCCGGTACGATTACCCCGGTTTTCAGGGGGCAATGTGGTATCATTTTGTTTCTGCAAAAATATGGTTTCTGATTTTGTCTGCCATTTTCTCGGCGTTCAGAAGCAGGGTCTCCATGCGCCACTGTTCATCCGGTGCCTGTGTGTCATGGTATAATTCCCCTGCCGCCTTTCTTACCGATCTGATGAATTCGTAATCAACTTTCTTCATTTGACCCCCGTGTGCCCAAAGCCACCCTCGCCTCGGGCTGTTTCGCTCAGGTGATCTGCCAGACTAAAAATTACCCGGGTGATAGGAGAGATAACGCCTTGAGCTATACGATCGCCTTTACACACTTGGAATCGCTCAGGTGATCCATTGTAGAGCATGACGCAAACCTCGCCGCGATAGTCCGAATCGACAGTGCCCAAGAATGCCTGAACGCCCAGGCTTGAAATTCCGCTTCTGGGCCTGATCTGCATCTCAAGGAATTCAGGTATTTCAAACCGTAGACCTGTACCGATCCGGACCGTATCGTTGGGCCAGATATAAGCATCGTGCGCGGCCCGTATGTCGAACCCCACAGACCCCGATGTCATATATTTGGGAGTTTCAATATCGGAATTCGGGTCAACCTTTTGGATTTTCACAATCGTCATCTGGCGCCTCTCAGAACGGGATATCATCGTCATCGGGCATATTCACCGGGCCATAGTCATCCTGGCTCACTGCCGGAGGCGGCGACTCATTTTTTCCGCCGAGGAATTGGACCTCGTTTGCTACGATCTCCGTTGTATAATGGGTCTGCCCATCCTTTTCCCACTTTCGGGTCTGCAGATATCCCTCGACATAAATTTGTCGACCCTTGGAAAGGTATTGTCCGCAGACCTCGGCCAATTTTCGGAATGCGGTCACCCTGTGCCATTCCGTTTTTTCTCTTTTTTCGCCGGTATTCTTGTCCTTCCACTCCTGAGACGTTGCGACGGACATGTTGCATACGGCGGTTCCATCCTGGAAATACCTGACTTCGGGATCCTGGCCAATTCGACCGATAACCATAACCTTATTCAATCCAGCCATTACTTCTCCTGTTTTTTTGTTGTTTCGAAAACTTCCGGCATCATAGAACGAAAATCGTCGAAAAGCGGCATCATCAAATTCCGCATCTGTGGATGGGCCGCCTTGCTGCACCGTAGGTCGAGCACATGTCGCCATTCCCTTAGATTGGCCGTCATGACCACCTCGGTTTTTAAGCTGTTCGGTAGCACGCTTCTGGCCTCTTGCGGCGTAGCTTCAGCGGCGATCATATCAAGGTATGCGCTCTCCGCTTCAACGCACTGTGCAAGCCATCTGGCGGCCCTACGGTGCAGATTTGTGCCGCCATCGTAGAGTTGCTGCCCGAGAACGGCTATTTCCGCGTTGGGCATCGCCCCTGTCTGGATAATTCTTTC
>JBFXIU010000349.1:0-3533 GCA_050175615.1 Porticoccaceae bacterium
GCGACTGCCGGGCTGGATACTTCTTCAGTGGCGGTTTCTGCCACAGGCGCTGGCGTACTTTCAATTGCCGCACTGTTATCAGTGGCATTTTCAGGTAGCGTTTCTGTAGCAGCTGGTTGTTCTGCTGTCTCGCTGGCTGATACGGCAGGTTCGGCAGTGGCCGGCTGGCTGGTTTCTTCAGGCAAAACAGGCTGGCTGTTGATGGCTGTTGAGTCATCTGCGGCAGACGCCGTGGGTTCTGTCTGGGTGACGGGCATTGATTCGGTTTTTTCCGTTTCAATCGTTTCAGTCCTGGCGACAGGGGCAGGTTCAGAAGACGGGCTTGCCACAGGCTCTGCCTGCGCAGGGCTGGCCAAAACGGCTTCTTCAGCCTGTGCCTCGGGCGCTGTAGCTGTTACCGGGGCTTCCTGCATGGTTTCAGTCACGCTGTCTTGCACGGGCTCCACTTTGGCGGCTGGTGCTGCCTCTGGGGCTTGTTGGGAAAGGCTTTCCGCTTCGGCCAAAAGCACTTCGTTCGGCACAAAAGCAGCAGGTGCCGATGTGTTTTCTGTGCTTCCCTGTTCATCGGCCGGGCGACGGGTGCGACGGCTGCGACGGCGTGGACGACGGCGTTTGTTTGGATCAAGCGCTTCACCGGTTTCCTCATCGAATGCGGTGGCGTTGTCTGCCAGCTCTTCGCCAGCCGTTTCTTCAGTAGCTTCGGTAGCGGGCAGGGCAGCCATGGTGGCGACCACAGCAGTTGCGGCGGTGAAGGGGGTGCCGTCAGTTTCCTGAACGACTTCCGGTTCGGCTTTCACTCGGGCCGGACGCTGTTTGACCGCGATTTCATCGCCTGCACTTTCAGGAATGTCAGTGCCCTGGTTCAGGTTCTGTTCTTTGCTGTCGTTTGTGTTTTCACGACGGTTACGGGTGCGACTGCGACGGCTGCGTGAGCGTGGACTGTTTTCATCGGCAGATGGACTGCTATCGGTATCGTTCACGATTTCTGCCGGTGTGGCCTTGGCGTCGCGTTCTTTGTTGCGGTTATCCTGTGCGCGTGGTTTTGCCGCGCGAGGATTACGACGCTTGTCTTCTTCGGTTTCAGCGGCCTCGGGGCGTTTTTCCGTGTTGCGGCGGTTACGGCCGGTGTTGCGCTCGTTGCGTTGGCCGGTTTTACCACGGCTTGCCTGACGTGGCTTGTCTTCTTTGGCTGGTTCGGCTTCGGGCGCTACCGCTTTTTCGCCGGCAAACCAGCTTAGCAGGCGTTTGAATAAACCAGGCTGCGGAGCGGGGGTTAAAGGTTCTGTTTTGGGGGCCGGAACGATCGGTGCAGGCTGGTCACGTGAAATACTCTTGACCAGGGCTTCGGGACGTTCGTTATGAACGGCTTTTTCCGTACTGGACTCCCAGGTCACGATGGTGCTGGGCTGTTCAATCAGGTCAATGCTGGTTTTGGGTTCATCAAGGCGATTGTCATCGTAACGAATGCGTTCGATATGATGATGAGGGGTTTCCAGGTGCTTGTTGGGAATAAGCACCACGTTGATTTTAAGGCGGGATTCCATTTTGACAATGTCGGACCGCTTTTCATTCATCAGGTAAGTGGCCACTTCTACCGGCAACTGGACATGCAGGGCTGCCGTGTTGTCTTTCATGGCTTCTTCCTGCAGCAGGCGCAGGATATTCAGGGCACTGGATTCCACGTCACGGATAACACCGGTGCCGTTACAGCGCGGGCAGGTAATGTGTGAACCTTCGTTCAGGGACGGGCGCAGGCGCTGGCGTGACAGTTCCATAAGGCCAAAACGCGAGATTTTGCCCATTTGGACGCGAGCCCGGTCAAAGTGCAGGGCGTCACGCAATTTTTGTTCAATCGCGCGCTGGTTCTTGCTGTCTTCCATATCGATGAAGTCGATAACGATCAGGCCACCCAAGTCGCGCAGACGCAATTGGCGGGCTGCCTCTTCGGCTGCCTCAAGGTTGGTGCGCAAGGCGGTTTCCTCGATGTCGGTACCGCGGGTGGAGCGGGCCGAGTTGACATCGATGGCCACCAGGGCTTCGGTGTGATCAATCACAATCGCGCCGCCAGACGGAAGCTGTACCGTACGGGAATAGGCGGTTTCAATCTGATGTTCGATCTGGAAGCGGGAGAACAGGGGGATATCGTCACGGTAGCGTTTGACGCGATTGACGTTATCGGGCATAACGTCTTTCATGAAGGCGACAGCCTGGTCGGTAATCGCATCGGTGTCGATGAGGATTTCGCTGATGTCGGGTGAGAAGTAGTCGCGGATGGCGCGAATGACCAGACTGGATTCCTGATAAATCAGGACCGGCGCAGGATATTCCTTGGCGGCAGAATCGATGGCGTTCCATAATTGCAGCAGGTACTTCAGGTCCCATTCCAGTTCGGCAACCGAACGGCCGATCCCTGCCGTGCGGGCGATCATGCTCATGCCAGCGGGCAGGTCAAGCTGGTCCATGGCTTCACGCAGTTCCTGGCGCTCTTCACCTTCAATGCGGCGTGAAACACCACCGCCACGCGGGTTGTTGGGCATCAGGACCAGGTAACGGCCTGCCAGGGAAATAAAGGTGGTCAGGGCAGCGCCCTTGTTGCCACGCTCTTCTTTTTCGACCTGGATGATGAGTTCCTGGCCTTCACTTAAGGCATCCTGGATGCGGGCGCCCCGGACATCAATACCTTCCTTGAAGTAGCTGCGGGCCACTTCCTTGAAGGGCAGGAAACCGTGACGATCATGGCCGTAGTTGACAAAGCAGGCCTCAAGTCCGGGTTCGATCCGGGTGATGACGGCTTTGTAAATGCTGCCTTTGCGTTGTTCCCGGCCTGCTGTTTCGATGTCGATGTCGATGAGTTTTTGCCCATCTACAATCGCGACGCGTAGTTCTTCTTGGTGCGTCGCATTAAATAACATGCGTTTCATTTAAGGTATTCTCCGTTTAACTAATGCAACGGACATCGTATGCATTAACCACAGAGTTACTTGGGTGCGAATGAAAGGGTAAAATGAACGCGCGCAGGTGCCCCGCGCATGTATACGCTTGTTTGACGGGTGTGGTTCCCTGTTTGAAAGCAGGATGGGTCCCGGTCTGCAGATAATTGATATTTATTGATAAACTCAATTTTTTAATAACTTCTGTGTATATTCCAGACGGCGTATAGACAATGCCAGTCTGGAATGAAAATTAGGCGTTTTTTATTCATTCATTCGTACAGCAAACAGGCTAAGAGGCTTTTTTGTGGGCAGATGATTTTCCTGCCGCATTGAATAACAAAAACAGTAAGCGTTGTCTGTTTGGTGACCAATAACTCTGAAGCGGGTGAGAAATACAGGTACGGCTGTTTGATACTAGCAGTACAATGTGATTTTAACGATTTGGCGGAAACAGCTTTTTAGCTTCTCTACGCCCGATCTTCCCACGCCGGTCTTCATATGGTGAGGGAATTATAGAGCTCTTTTGTGTATGTGGAAACAAACTTCTGATAATAATTCATCTTTTTCTGCAAGAGTGGTCACGATTGACGTCGAATCTGC
>JBFXIU010000351.1:0-3503 GCA_050175615.1 Porticoccaceae bacterium
CCGGCGTGAAGGCTGCGTCATCATGTATGATTCGGCCTATGAAGCCTTTATCACTGACGCTGATGTGCCGCACAGCATCTATGAGCTTGAGGGCGCGCAGGAAGTGGCCGTTGAGTTTCGCAGTTTCTCAAAAACGGCCGGATTTACCGGTCTGCGTTGCGCCTATACCGTGGTGCCAAAGGCCTTGCAGATCAGCGACGGCAAAGGTGGCAAGGTCAGCCTCAATGCGCTGTGGAATCGCCGCCAGTGCACCAAATATAACGGCTGCCCCTATATTGTTCAGCGCGCGGCCGAGGCTGTGTACAGCGAACAGGGACACAAGGAAATCATGGGGGTGATCGCAGGATATCAGCGTAATGCCGACATGTTGCGCACTGCCGTGAGCGATATGGGCCTTTCCGTGTATGGCGGCGTGAACGCTCCCTATATATGGGTGCGCGTGCCCAGTGATACGGATTCCTGGGGATTCTTTGACAGATTATTGCAGGTTGCCCTGATCTGCACACCTGGCGCAGGCTTTGGCGCTTCCGGCGAAGGGTATGTGCGCCTGACCGCCTTTGGTTCGCCCGAAGACACGGAAGAGGCAATCAAGCGGCTTAGAGGTCTGTGCTGATACGGGATCCCTGCCATAAGCTAACGGACATTTTTGAAAACCAGAAACCACCTGCACGTTGCGGGTGGTTTCTGATTTTCTGGTCATCAACTGAAATGGCTGCACTTGCAGCTATTATTTTGATCAGGTTGCTGGCTTTTTTGTTTCACTTCCAGAGCCAGGCAGGGCGAAGTTTTTTATGCTGTCCAACGCTCATTGGCGGGGATGCTTTAAACATGTGTTTTGGGGGGAGTCCTGATGGGTGATATTCTTGCACCCAGCAGTGCGTCAGAGGCACAGGAAAATAATATTCCTGTCAAAACAAAAAGAAGGCCGATCCAATGAATAAACTCTATGTGTTCGTGCAAGACAAGCCAGGAGAAAAAGATGCTGCTTAAGGGCACAAGTCCGGTAAATGATCCAGCCACTCCGGCAGGCACTTCGGCTACGCCCTTGAACCAAAACACATAGGAAAGAAAAGAAACAAAGAAACCATAGTATGCCACACATACTATGGACGACGTGTTCATGAGCGCAAAATCATAACCAAGCGCATCGTACAGCGCCAATGGCAGCAGGCAGGCAAACGCGTACAGTGAAACCAAGGTTGTTCGGAGCAGTGCGGACATGGGCTGGCACAGGGATTTACTCATAACCGAAAACAGGGATTCACACAGGATCGCCGCCAGCACAAGACAATTCCCAAGCAGGGTGGCCCCGGCCTCCGCTGCATTTTCAAGAAATGGCATGATGTTCATGGCAATGATGCCTATGGAAACACATGCCGCACCCGCAAGCCGGGAACCGGGCAGCTTTTCGCGCAACAGCAGTACCGCCAGAAAAGCTATAAGCACCGGGGCCGTGCTGCCAATGAGACCCGCCGTCGTTGCTGAGGTGTGCTGTAACCCCCAGAACATGAAAACACGGTAAAGTACAACGCCGCAAAGTCCCTGGCCAAAAAGAATCATGTGTGTTTTACGGTCTGAGGGCCACGGTGCTTTACGGCGACGCAGTGCGGGAAAAAGCAGAAATGGCAGGCTGAAGGCAATGCCCAGCTCTGCGCCAAGAAAAATTGGGATGTCCGAAACAATTATCTTGCCCGCCACAACCGCGCTGCCAGCAATGATCATTGCCATGGCAAGGTAGCAGTACGCTTCCATCTGTCTGTCCATTTTCACCTGACATAGTTGTTGATTGCCTTGCAGTTTTTCAATGGCTGAATTTTGGCCACTGCCATGAGACTTCTTGCTCTCTGCCAGATCTGCATATATTGATGAAAAATGGTATTTAACAGATCCACTTTTTGCCGAATATTGCCAGACCACTTTTTCAGGAGAACATATGTGGTTCACGCCAGACAAAAAAAGCAGGGTGCCTGTCTCGCGGCAGTTGTATGAAAAAATTAAATTCTTTATTCTTTCTGGTATGTTGCGCGAAAGTGAAAGGCTGCCGTCCAGCAGGGCGCTTGGCAAAGATCTGGACATTGCTCGAAGCACCGTTCTGGAGGCCTATGACCAGTTGATTGCCGAAGGCTATCTGGAAACCCGCCAGGGATCGGGCACAACGGTTGCGCGGGGTATTGTCGTCATGGCGCGAACGTCTGTCGCTGATGCTCCAGCCCGGATTTGTGCTGACGAGCGTCATTCGGGCGAAGGGCAGCACAGCGCGCATATCAGTTTTCGCTCAGGCATCCCGGATCTGGAGGCTTTCCCCAAAAAGGAATGGGCGAAAATTTACGCACGCGTCTCCGAATCATTGCCTTCAACTTCTTTCCGCTATGGCGAGGCGGAAGGCGTATGGGAATTGCGTGAGGCCATCGCGGCGTATCTTTTCAGGATGCGGGGAATCAAGGTGTCACCGCGCCGTGTCATGATAACCTCGGGTTCAACCCAGGGGCTGAGCCTTGTTGCCCGCTTGCTGCGCAAAAAGGGTGACGTCGTCTTTGTGGAAGATCCCGCGCATACTGGGATGGCGGCGGTAGTGAACCGCGCTGGACTGCGCGTACAAGGTGTTGGCGTGGATGCACAGGGTATGGATGTGTCGGCCTTGCAGAAATTTCTTGCAGCGCCAGGGGCAGACGTGGCTTTTGTGTATACGACCCCATCTCATCAATACCCCCTGGGCGCGATTTTACCCATTCAGCGGCGTCAGGCCCTTGTGCGCTTTGCCCGCGAAATGTCCTGCGCCGTGGTTGAAGACGATTACGACAGCGAGTTTCGCTATGAGGGCGCGCCCACAAGTGCGCTTTATGAACTTGATCCTGAAATGGTGATCTATCTGGGATCTTTCAGTAAAATTCTTTCCCCGGCCTTACGCCTCGGATTTGCGCTCATTCCAGAGAGCATGATGGACGACTGGAGAAGAGAAAAAAGATATATGGATGTGCATACCGATGCCCTGTCGCAATATGCGCTTGCAGCATTCATCAGCAAGGGCGAGCTTGAGCGGCATATCTGGAAAATGAAGAAAATCTACGCCCGTAAAAGGAATCATTTGCTGCAATGCCTGGCAAAAACTTTTGGCGGGGCGGTGACAGTCAGAGGGCAGGCGACGGGCCTTCATCTTGTGGCCAGCTTTGCAGACATTGCGTTTTCAGATGCAGTGACGGAAACGCTTTATGCCAGGGGCGTGAAGGTGTATCCGGTGGAACGCTATTCCCTGAATGGTGACGGCAGCCATGCCAACGAGATAATTCTTGGCTATTCGCACCTGACGCATGAAGAAATTTCACGCGGCCTTGAAATCATCAAAAAAACACTGCGCCCCTAGAGCAATTTCACTTTGAAATTGCTCTGCTGACGCGAAGGCGGCAGCCGCCACGAAGTGGCGTGGATTCTGGAGAAAACCACGTTTTTCGCCAGAATGATGCGTTGAAACACGGAGTGGTTCAAAAGCAAAATGCTCTAACAGA
>JBFXIU010000352.1:0-3476 GCA_050175615.1 Porticoccaceae bacterium
TCCGATCCACCCCGGATCAGCATCCAGCGCCTGTACGGCTCGTCACCGCTGGAGATCCGGGTGGCCCCGCAATGGGGTTTGAAGAACAACCAGATGTGGTATGCTGTGCTGAACGAGCTGAAACGCCGTGGTAGTTGGCAGGGCAGCCGTGTAACCAAAACAGCCTAAGACGCCGAAAGCCTGCCATTCTGTGTTTGTAGACAGGAGATGTGCGTGACCTCCAAATACGACCGCTACAGCAAGGAAGAACTGGTAAAGATCATCGAGGAGCGCGACCGTAAGCCACGACTGGGGCTAGTTTGGGAGCGGGATGAGATTGACCATGACCGTTCCAGAAACCAGGACTTTGTGGCCCTTGATCTGCTGCCTGAACATTCCTGCGGCGACGGCCCCTGGCACAACCTGCTGATCGAGGGCGACAACTTCGACGCCCTGCGTTACCTGCGGATGACCCACGCAAACCGGGTCAAGTGCATCTACATCGACCCCCCCTACAACACCGGCAACAAGGATTTCATCTACAACGATCATTTCGTAGACAAAGACGACCAGTGGAAGCACAGCAAGTGGCTGGAATACCTCTACCGCCGCCTGCTGCTGGCCCGCGACCTGCTGGCCGAGGATGGTGTGTTGCTGGTTTCCATCAACGATGAAAACAGGGCAAAGTTGGAGTTGCTGCTGGATCAGGCAATGCCGGGGATGCGTAAAGGATCATTTGTCTGGCGCTGTCGTACCGGCGGCAATGATACTGGCGGCTCATTTCTTTCAGACAACCACGAGCATGTTCTGGTGTATGGTGGTACGGCTTTTCGTTTTTCTGGCGATGAGAAAAGCTATTCCATGTACCGCTATCAGGATGGAAATCGGATATTTCGGTTGAGTGATCTTTCTTCACCCAAAGACATGAATGAACGCCCCAACACCTACTATCCAGTCTATGATCCGCAAACCGACATCTGGTATCCCTGTAACCCCGATAGCGTCTGGCGTTTTTCCAGCAAAAGCAGATTAAAACCAGGTCAAAAAACCCGTAGCGAAACTATGGAGGAGCTGATTGAAAAGGGGTTAATCTGGTTCCCAACCAAGCAGCGGGTTGAGATCTATCCAACAATAGATGCTCTGCTGGCGGCCATTGATGCCGGTGACGTGCCGAAAAGTACCAAGACACAGCTCCTCCGCCGTGACCTGCCGGAATTGGAAGCCTGGGTTGGTAAAAAAATTGGTTTCGGTCGTCCGGCCTTCAAGCGCTACAAGGAAACCCTGAAAAACGAAAATCAGCCAATTTCCTCCTGGCTTACCCCAAAATCCGAGTCTGACACTGTCATTGAAAACGGTAATATGCCGATTGTAGGCACCACTGAAGAAGGCACAAATCAGATCAGAGAAATCTTCGGTAGTAAAACATTTTCCTATCCCAAACCGCTCTCTTTGATTCAAAACCTGATTGCCCAAGCTACAGACGGCGACGATCTGGTTATGGACTTCTTCGCCGGATCAGGCACCACAGCTCAGGCGGTGCTGGAGTTGAATCAGGAAGATGAAGGGCAACGCCGCTTTATCATGGTTTCAGCTACTGAAGCAACGGTAGACGACCCGGACAAGAATATCTGCCGCGATGTCTGCGCCGAACGTATCCGTCGGGTGATTGGCGGCTATGGCGGCAAAGAGGGAACCGGCGGCGATTTTGCCTATCTGCGGGTATTGCGAATGCCGCAGGAAGAGGTGCTGACCGAAATTGACCATGCCCAGGTATGGACTGCCTTGCAGTTGATCCATCGGCAAAGCTTCACGCCATTCAACCCCGAACTTACCCTTCAGGAAGCGATCACCCCCGACAATAGCCTGGTCTATGTGACAGCCATCAGTGACCGCACGGCTGAAAAGATTGCCGTCCTGGCTGGACAGACAACGCACTTGACGGTCTACACCTGGCAGCCAGGCCTGTTGCGGGAGCGGCTGGCGGCCCAAGGGATCACCGTTGAGCAGATTCCCCAATTTCTGGTGAACCGGTTTGGAGGTGCAGCATGATCGTCAAACCGAAAGGCTACCAATCAGCCGCCAAAGATAATGTGCTTGAAATCTTCCGCTACGCCTGTGCTCAGATAGATGGTGCATCTGATCCTGACAGCCGCCGGGCAGCCAGCGCCCATAACGGCTGTGTGTTGATTCAGGCTCCCACCGGGGCGGGTAAGACCATGATTGCCGGGCTGGTGGCGGAGGTGTTTAGCAAAGAGACCAACATAGTCTGGCTTTGGTTTACCCCCTTCGCCGGGTTGGTGGAACAGGCGCGTATCTCCATCAAAAATCACTTCCAGGGCCTGCGGGTACGGGACATCGGCTGTGACCGTGTAGCCCACAACACCCATAGTGGCGATGTGTTTGTTACCACCTGGGCAGCGGTGTCCGGAAAAAAGGATGCAAAACGTCTGCGGCGTGATGGCGACCTGTCAATATCACTGGATGGTCTGCTGACACAACTGCGGCAACGGGGCTTCAAGGTAGGTGTGCTGGTGGACGAGGCACACCATACCTTTACTGCAGGCACCGAGTCGGTCAAATATTACCGTGAGGTGGTGCAGCCTGACTTTACCCTGATGATCACCGCCACCCCGGATGATCAGGATGCAGAGAAGTTTCGGGCAGCATCCGGCATTGCTGTCATGCACCGGGTAACGGTGAGTCGCCTGGATGCAGTGGAGGCAAAGCTGATCAAGGGCGGTATCAAATCGGTGGCCTATCTGGCTGGTGATCAGCATAAAGAGCTGGTTGATTTCGGCTTGGCAGCCCTTGCTGATGGAGTACGGGTCAATAACGCCATTAAAACGCAGCTGGCCGTTGAGGGGATTGATCTGGTACCGTTGATGCTGGTGCAGGTGGCATCGACCGACAAAAGTGTGGACAAGGCCAGAAAAGACCTGATGTCGCTGGGTATCCCGGAGGATGCCATTGCGGTCTACACCTCGGACGAGCCTGATGACGATCTGATGGCTGTGGCCCGCGACGAGTCAAAGGAAGTTTTAATCTTCAAGATGGCTGTGGCGTTAGGCTTTGACGCTCCCCGCGCCTTTACCCTGGTTTCCATGCGCGGCGCCCAGGATAAGGATTTCGGCACCCAGATTGTAGGGCGTATTCTGCGGGTGGACGGGAGGCTACAAGGCCGCGAACTGCCTGATTTGCTTAAATACGGTTACGTGTTTTTGGCGGATGCGGAAAAACAGAGCGGCCTGGTTGGAGCTGCTGACCGGATCAATACCCTGCGTACTGAACTGGCCACGGTCAGCCCCTTTAGCATGTTGGTCAGGGTTGGTGAAGCCAATCAGGTACAGGTGGTACAGAACGGACAGCCGTCATTACTTCCTAAGCCGTGGCTCCCGCCGCAATCTCCTTCGGACAAGAGTGCAGAGATACTTTCAGACACCAAGCCGCCGGTTTCAACGCAGGATCTGCTTTTTGGTTTTATCTTCCCTCAGAACCCG
>JBFXIU010000353.1:0-3475 GCA_050175615.1 Porticoccaceae bacterium
CACCCCGGCTGCTTGCCTACTCCTGTCCGGGCTGGTAAGCTGCATTTCCTTCAGCTTGCGGCGGCTTGTGGGCGCTTCAGAGCTTGCCGAAACCGCAACAGTGTTTATCTGCCTGACAAGAGGTAACTATGTGTCTTGCCATTCCCGCGCGTATTGAAGAACTTTTTGGTGAAGGTATGGCCCGCGTTCGTGTGGGTGAAAGCCAGACTTTTTTGAACGCTTCTGTCATGCTTTTGCCCGAAGAACCCAATATCGGGGACTATGTTATCGTGCATGCGGGTTTTGCCCTGCACACCCTGACTCCCATTGAAGCGGAAGAAAGCCTGTCTGCCCTGCGCGAACTGGCTCAGGCTCTGGAAGACGGCCCGCCCCAATTTTAGCAAGCGACTTTTGGCGCGCGCCACTGGCGATGCCAGACCACGGCAGACCACGGCAGACCAAGCGCCTGGCACGCCTGTCACACCAGCCCGCACCGGACGACACCTCATGATTTGGCTTGATTTCATGCTCATCCTGCGGCGCAGGACGCATGAGTCCAGCCTGCCGCACTGACGACGCTTTCATTATAAGTACATACTATCCCTCTGGCTCAGTCAGGGGGATTTTTTATTGCAATTACACTAATACATACGATATCAATAAACAGCCCAGAACTATGGATGCTTGCAATGTTCACGGCGCCCGTTTTTTCGTTCACGTTGCACCACGCAACAATTATTGCAGATATCAAAAAATCTGACTCAGAAAACGGTCATGAAAGGAAGCACTGCATTGGATATCCCACGCATATTCACCATTACTGAAAGCGCCCACCGTATTCATAACCCCTACACAGCGGGAAAGCTCGCCATGTTGGGTGCGGCCTTACGCCTCAATGCGCAAAACCGCATACTGGACCTTGGCAGCGGATCTGGCGAACTGCTGTGCACATGGGCGCGCGATTACGGAATTACCGGCATTGGCGTTGACATGAGCCGACTGTTTTCCGAGCAGGCCAAACAGCGCGCCGCTGAACTTGGCGTTGCCGACAGGGTTGCGTTCATTCACGACGATGCCGCAGGTTATATTGCGGACGTAAAGGTGGATGTGGCTGCCTGTATCGGAGCCACCTGGATTGGCGGCGGGCTCGACGGCACCATTGAGCTTCTCGAAAAGAGTCTTTGTGCCGGAGGAATCATTCTTGTGGGCGAGCCCTACTGGTTGCAGGTGCCGTCATCGGAAGAAACCGCCAGAGGATGCCTCGCCAGTTCCATCGCCGACTTTCGCACGCTCCCCGAACTTGTCGCCCATTTCCAAGATCTCAACTACGACGTTGTGGAGATGGTGCTGGCCGACCAGGAAGGATGGGACAGGTACGAGGCGGCCAAGTGGCTGACCATGCGCCGCTGGCTCGACGCCAACCCGGACGATGACCTTGCCAAAGAAATTCGGGACGAATTGACGGCAGAGCCCTTGCGTTATGTTACCTATAGCCGCGAATATCTCGGCTGGGGCGTGTTTGCCCTGATGGCGCGGTAGTTGCCATCGCGGATAGCCCGGTCAAGAGTCCGCAGCCATGACCAGTGACAGCGGGGCGCCGGTACGCCGCTCCCGGCGTTGATGCCGAGGCCAGCCAAAATAGATAGACGGTGCGCCAGGGGCAACCCGGCCATTATTAAAATAAAAAAAAATATCTGCTGGCCTGAGGGTACTATTGCTATACGAAAGTGGTGAGCGTAGTAAAAACGTACTCGGATTCATGTAATCGGCATTAGAGAAGGAGATTCCTATGTTCAAGCATGTGTTTCTACCCCTCATTCTAGCGGTTGCACTTGCGGCCCCCGCTGCAGCGGAGACCTCTGGGGCATATGCTGGGCTTAAATTCATTGACTCCATCCAGAGCACGGGCAAATTTTCAAAAAGCGGGGATTTTGACTCGCTGGGCATGAATGAGTATTCGCAGAACACTGTAGGCGGAGGCATCTTTGTTGGGTATGATTTCTACCCACAGTATCAAGTCCCTGTCAGGTCAGAACTCGAATATGCCATCCGAAGCAACATGACAAAAACCTGGGACGCAAACATTGACCTCCTTGGAAAGGATGTTAAAGCATCAACCAAGGGTGAATGGAACGTTCAAACACTTTTTTTGAACGCCTACTGGGATTTTCATAACAGCACAGCATTTACCCCATACATTGGTGCTGGCGCAGGATTGGGATTTATAAAGAGCAAGTATAAGTCAGAATTATCCGATCCGGACGAGGAAGACCGCGGCAGCTTCACACAGTACGACACGGTTTTTGCCTGGAACGTTGGTGCGGGCTGTTCTTATGCTTTCACGGAGCATTTTTCTGCTGACTTGGCGTATCGCTTCGTAGGATTGGGCTACACCGAAATCAACAAAACGTTTGATGGGGAAAAAAACTCCGCCGGCATGGCTCCCTACGCCAATGAATTCAGCCTTGGGCTGCGGTACACGTTTTAACCTCAAATTTTTATAAATCTCCTCTCCTTGGGCCGCCGCGCGCGGCCCTTTCTTTTCCCCGTCCTCTGGGATTACTATCGCTATTTGATTACAGCAACGTACTGTTTTTATTTCAATTACGTGACTGAGTCCAAACAGCCATTTTATAATGCACCCAAGAATCAAACTGCTTAATGGAGAATCCTTCAGGCCCATACCACCCTATTTATGCAGGCATTGTGGGATCTTTATTCTGCCCTTGCCCCCTGTCGCAGGAGGCCTTTCGGAGAAAGCAAAACCAAGCCTGTCCGTTGAGAGGAATACTCTGTGTCCTGCGGACACGGGGGCTTTTACTTTATTATAGTTTTGGGCGCCTGCGCGGTGGCGGGAATTTTTCGCAGTCGGCCTTTCAAGACAAGAAAACAGGGTTTGGCCTTTGAGAGGAGGCTTTTGTACCCTGCGGGTACGGGGGCTTTTCATTATTTTAATTTGGGTCGCCTGCGTGGCGGGGGATCAAGAGGCATAGAAACCGGGCTTGTCCTTTGAGAGGCGGTTTTTGTGTCCTGCGGACATGGGAGCTTTTCTTTTTATGTTCTTTTGGCCGCCTGCGCGGCGTGCGGCAAGGCGGGGCCGGTTATGGGGCTGCGCCCCCTTCTCGGCCCCCCTTGCATCCCCCCCGAAGCACCCCGCTGGGGCTTTCCCGTTTCCGTCATTCCACGAGGGCTGCGCGGCTATTGCTCCGGGAGCTTCCTCGCTTCGCTCGGCGATCTCCCTTCGCGCCGCGCAATGCCAGCGTGCGCTTTCGCCCAGTGTGAGAGGCCGAAAGCGATATGCTTACCCGCCGCGCAGACGGCACAAACTTAATTAAAGTAAAACCGCTGCGCTCGCAGGGCACGAAAACCGCATCTAAAATGACAGGCCCGGTTTTTATGCTCCCCGAAACACAGACCATACAAACGCCCTCGTCACAATGTCCCTTCACCAGCAACGAGACGCCATACAATCAACCAGACGCCTTCTTCCCGGCCT
>JBFXIU010000354.1:0-3437 GCA_050175615.1 Porticoccaceae bacterium
TAGAAACTATAAATGCACGGGTTGAATTTGTAAAACATAACGGGGAGTGGGGTTTGTTGAGCGCTTACTTATTTTCCTCCGTTGCTCGTCGATGCGAAGGGGACGAAGTTCGGCGCCAGTTTTGGGCATTAAAAGTATTAAATGTTAAAAACGATATTTTTCGAATCTCGCATGTTTTGAATTCCCCTTCGAAGGCACCGAGAAGCGCAGCTAAATGGCGGATTAAGCGAGGACTGTTTGAGGAGCGCAGCGACGAGTTCCGCAGCGCGCCATTTGGCGAGCATCGCAGGGAACCCGAAGGGTGCCGGAGCGGGGTGCCCTTTTTGTTGGTTACTTATTTTTGGGCACGCAAAAATAAGTAACTCGCCCAGCAGGCGAAACCGAAATCCGAAACCAATGCCGATAGTATTCAAGATTGTGATATGGAAGTTACGGATAGTTTGCTGTTTCGCCTTAACGGCGAGTCAGGGGGCTTGCATGCCCAAGCCCCCTAACAACCCCAAGGGCACCCCGTCGCATCGCCCCTGCGGGGTTCACTGCGCTACTCGAAAAATAACGGTCGCTGCGGAACTCGTCCAAAATTGTATCCAATTTTGGACTCAGACAGTCCTCGCTCTTATCCGTTATTTTCCTCCGTTGCTCGTCGATGCGAAGGGGACGAAGTTCGGCGCCAGTTTTGGGCATTAAAAGTATTAAATGTTAAAAACGATATTTTTCGAATCTCGCATGTTTTGAATGCCCCTTCGAAGGCACCGAGAAGCGCAGCTGAATGGCGGGTTAAGCGAGGACTGTTTGAGGAGCGCAGCGACGAGTTCCGCAGCGCCGTCATTTGGCGAGCATCGCAGGGAACCCGAAGGGTGCCGGAGCGGGGTGCCCTTTGACGTGCATGGATGCACTAATGCCGCAGGCGCATGGATGCGCAGGAGCGGCCTTTTTCGTTAGTTTTTCTTTGGGCATACAAAGAAAAAGTGACTCGCCAGCAGGCGAAACCGAAACGCCAAACTAACACCGATAGTGTTTGATGTTGCGATATCGGAATTACGGATACTGTGTTATTTCGCCACAGTCTTTTGGCGCTGAGTTCAATCCGCTCTTGCGGCATCGTGTAATTTATCGCCAAACATATTTGACCACTGTTCTGGGGTCAGTTGGGCGCGTTGCTGAAGGTATCTGGACGGCATCGCCAGAGGTTTGTTACTGCTGCTCATCGTTGTGATGGCGGGTCGGCTTTCAATCCGTTGGCACCAGCGGCTGATGGCTGGCCAGTCATCGATATTGATATCGATCATTGCTGCACCTTTGACCCATGGATAGCAGGCGATATCGGCAATACTGAACTCCTCGGCGAGATAGTCGGCTTCCTTGAGACGGTAAGCCAGGACGTTGATTTGTCTTATGGCTTCTTTTTTGTACCTTGCAATACCGTAGTCTTCGCCTTCGGGCGCATAGCGAATAAAGTGGTGCGCCTGACCGTGCATGGGGCCGAGACCGGAAACCTGCCACACCAGCCATTGCAACGCCAAGGCGCGGCGTCTGAAATCCGCAGGCAGCAATTTGCCGGTTTTTTCCGCCAGATAAAGCAGAATTGCCCCGGATTCGAAAATCGCGATGGGTTCCCGGCTGCCGTCATGGGGCTCATGGTCGACAATCACCGGCAACTTGTTGTTGGGGTTCAATTTGCGAAATTCCGGCGTCAAATGATCACCGGCAAACATGTCGTAACTGATAATGCGATAGGGAAGTTCCAGTTCTTCAAGGGCGATGGCAATTTTGATCCCGTTTGCGGTGCCTATATAGTGAAGGTCGATCATGGTAAGTCCTGTAGTCTGTGGCTCAGGGATATTCGTCTTATCGCCTTTTGCCCGCTAACTTTCGAAGAGTGTCTATTGCGGAGAGCCGCTGATACCCAGTTTTTCCAGTAAGCCAAGATCAAAATAATCCCGCCACGCGCAGATTTTGCCATTTCTGAATTCAAAAATTCCCATAACCGGTAATTCCAGCAGTTTGCCGTGGAAGTCAATGCGGTCAGTGCGTTCGTTCATCACTATGCCATTGGCGCCTTCAACCTGGTGGTGAACGATAAATTCCAGCTCACGAACCGCGCCCACAAACCAGTTAAGAAAAGCGCGAATCTCATCTTTGCCGCGATTGGGGGGATCCATAGGCATATTGATGTAAATGGCGTCCTCAGTAAAAAAATCGAGGATGGAATCAACATTTAATGATTGCCAGCAGGCAAGCATTTTTAGGGTGGTGTCATAATTCGACATGGTTTTTCCTTTTTCTGGTTGTTTGCCGCAGGTCTATTTCAAACGAGGATCATAATTTTTTTCTATGCGGCCTATACTAAAGTTTATATATTAAAAACAGTGGCTTATTTATGTTAGCCGATTGCATGTCGCGGTTACAATCACTATTATCTCTGGATTAATTAGAGTTGTTCGACCGTTTCAGTTCCAGCAAAAATTTTTGAATAATAATCAGATTCGCCGGAGTAGCAATGATTGACCTTTTTTATGTTAACAGCCCCAACGTCACCAAAATTCTGATTGCCCTCGAAGAAAGCGGTTTTCCCTATCAATTATTGCCGGTGGATTTGAGCAAGGGCGATCATCTCAAGCCGGAGCTGGTCGCTGGCGCTGTCACCGGTAAATTACCGTTTATTCGCGATAATTCTCCCGCCGACGGCGGTGAATCCATGGTGGTTTTTGAATCGGGCGCCATTCTCCAGTACCTTGCCGAAAAGTCGGCAACCCTGCTGCCCGCTGATATGCGCAAGCGCATGGAGGTGATGCAGTGGTTGTTTTGGCAGGTGGGCGGCCTCGGCCCCATCGGCGGCCAGACATGGCATTTTTTCAAATTTGCCCCGCTTATCGCTCCAGATACTGATAACTCCTATGCCTATAACCGCTATTTTCATATGTTCAGCGCCCTCTGGCAGGTGATGGACAGGCGTTTGCAGGACAGGGATTACCTTGCCGGAGAATATTCCATTGCCGATATCGCCTGTTTTCCCTGGATTGCCTATCTCGAACCGGAAGAGGGTGCCGCGTCCTACCCCAATGTCAGCCGCTGGCGGGATTCCATAGGCGCGCGGCCAGCGGTGCGGCGCGCCTATGAAAAACGCGCTTCAGTCAATGAAGGCTACGAGCGTAATGAGCAGGGTATGACCCTGTTTCCCTGGGAGGGCTTGATAAAAAATGTGATTGTCGTTTGATGCATAGTCGTATGATTTATTGTTGTCTGATCTATAGCCATCTGGCGTGATTGCCATTGGGTTTAAAACTACCGTTAAGGAAGTTCTGATTACTGTCATTCCCGCGCAGGCGCACTACTGTCCGGAATAAATAGAGGCTGCTTTCCTTAAGCCTGAAATAGTAAGGAGGTTGAGTGGTTCTGAGCACCTCGAGACTTAAACGAAAGCTGTCGTTCCTGCG
>JBFXIU010000355.1:0-3437 GCA_050175615.1 Porticoccaceae bacterium
GCACAAGGAATTTCGCTAGCATTTGGGGGGGTAAAAGCACTGACGGATGTATCCGTTCAGGTTCGGAAAGGCGAAATACTCTCGATCATAGGCCCCAATGGCGCCGGAAAGACATCATTTCTGAACACGCTTAACGGTATATACACCCCTCAAAAGGGTCAGATCCTATTCAACGGCCAAGTGCGCAAAAGAATGAGAGCGGCGGAAGCTGCAACCAGCGGAATCGGACGCACATTCCAGCACGTTGCGTTATTTCCCGGCTTGAATGTAATCAACAACATAGTCGCCGGACGCGCAGGGAAAGTGCGCTTAGGCTTTCCAGGAACATTTGTGGCCCGCGCTTTGCGCCTGCACTCGGTAGTACAAGAGGAAAGTGCCCACCGTGAGTTCGCCGAAAAAATTCTAGATTTCCTTGACCTGACGCCAATTCGAACCAGGGAAGTTTCCACTTTGCCATATGGAGTGCAGAAGCGAGTCGAGCTTGGGCGGGCGCTAGCCGGAGAACCAAGCATTCTTCTTCTTGACGAACCTATGGCAGGTATGACGCAAGAGGAGAAGCAGGACATGTGCCGTTTCATCCGCGACGCGAACTCCAAGCTGGGTACTACCATCGTGCTTATCGAGCACGATATCGGCGTGGTAATGGGCTTATCGGATCGAGTCGTGGTTCTGAATTACGGTCAAAAAATAGCCGACGGTACACCTGAACAGGTGCGAGCCGACCCTGAGGTGATTCGAGCCTATCTGGGCACTGGCGCCAATACTGAATCTGGGGAGGGCTGATATGTCGTCTATTTCTTTGTTTTTCGAGGTACTCATTGGCGGACTGCTGTCTGGAGTGATGTACACCTTAGTTGCCCTCGGCTTCGTGCTTATTTTCAAAGCCTCCGGGGTGTTCAATTTTGCCCAAGGTGCGATGGTGCTGTTTGCAGCATTGAACTACGTTGGGTTTTCAGAGTTGGGGTTACCTTGGTGGGCGGCACTACTGGCGACTCTTGCTGCCATGGTAGCGTTGGCAATCGCAATTGAACGTGCGGTTCTTCGTTCGCTGCTTGGCCAAGACCACATGATCGTTTTCATGGCAACAATCGGCCTGTCAATCTTCATCGAAGGCCTAGCTCAATTGCTATGGGGCACAGAGGTTCGGGGGCTGGAGCTTGGTCTACCTGAAGAACCTATTTTCCTGGGCGATATGTTGATCTCGAGTGCAGACCTGATGGTTGCAGCAGTAGCGGCACTGCTAGTGCTGGCCTTGTCACTTTTTTTCACCTGGACGCGCATTGGTCGAGCATTACGTGCCGTGGCAGAGGATACACAGGCAGCCCAGGTTGCGGGAGTGTCATTGGGAATGATATGGACCGTTGTCTGGAGTGCCGCCGGCATTATTGCATTGGTGGCTGGTTTGGTTTGGGGGGCACGACTCGGCGTGCAGTTCGCATTAACCCTGGTGGCACTGAAAGCGCTTCCTGTGATGATTTTGGGCGGCTTCAACTCAATCCCTGGAACAATTGTTGCCGGCCTGCTGATCGGAGCAAGCGAGAAACTCGCCGAGGTCTATATTGGGCCTTATGTAGGCGGTGGTATTGAAAACTGGTTTCCCTATGCACTGGCCATCACCGTTCTGATCTTCCGCCCTGCCGGCCTGTTCGGCAGCAACCAAGTCACAAGGGTTTAAATCATGATCTATCGAAACTCGGGCGACATGAAGACTTCGTATGCCCAAGAATTGGCGTTATTTCCGGTTTCACAAGAGCGCTGGGCCTTAATACTACTATTGACAGTAGGCGGCGTCGTACTACCCCTGACGGCCAACAACTACTGGCTTGGGTCCATTCTTCTGCCTTTTCTCGTGCTATCGCTGGCAGCAATTGGCGCCAATATTCTTATCGGATATGCTGGTCAAATCTCATTGGGCTCAGGCGGCTTTATGGCAGTCGGAGCCTATGCAGCAGTAAACGCTGCCATCCGCCTGCCCTCCCTGCCATTTCCAATCACATTGCTGATAGCAGGCGTCGCTGCGGCCGCGGTTTGCGCGTTGTTCGGTTTGCTTAGCCTTCGCATTAAAGGTCTTTATGTGGTTGTGGCTACGCTTGCGGCGCAGTTCATGATCGAATGGGTGTGCACTCATTGGCCATGGCTCTACCTTAACAACGCTTCCGGCATTGTTGGAACACCTCCCGTCGAGATATTTGGCATTCCACTAACCTCAATTGCAGCTCGGTACGAAGTCGCCTTCATTACTGTTGTGTTGTTGGCACTACTGGCTCGTAACTTGGTGCGCTCCCCCGAGGGCAGGGGCTGGCTTGCTGTGCGAGACAAAGAGGTCGCCGCCGTACTAACGGGAGTCGCAACTCGCCGAGCCAAAATCACAGCGTTCGCCGTATGTGGGTTTTTTTGCGGGATTGCAGGCGCACTTTGGAGCTTTCTATATCTTGGGAACGTAGATGTCGAGGGCTTCACCATGCACCGCTCATTCCAAATTCTATTCATGGTGATCATTGGTGGTCTGGGCAGTATTGCAGGATCATTTCTAGGAGCGGCTTTCATCGTACTTCTGCCAGTTGCCATCACCAATCTTGCAGCGGTAGTGGGCGGATCAATTCGTCCAGATACGGTTGCTCATTTAGAGCTGATGATATTTGGCGCGATGATCATTGGTTTTCTAATACTTGAACCGCGTGGTCTTGCGCGGCTAGCCGGGCGAGCACGCGAGCATTTGCGTAACTGGCCATTGAAATATTGACCCTTTACTGGATCAGAAATGCAATCCAATCAATATAAGTTTCTTCGCCTCGAGCGCCAAGATAGAGTTGCCACAATAACCTTGCAACGGCCAGAAGCACTGAACGCCATCAATGCCCAAATGGCAAAAGAGCTAGCTCAGGTTGTGAGACAACTGGATGTAGACGACAGCATAGGCTGCATCCTTTTGAAGGGCGATGGAAAAGTTTTCTGCGCTGGTGCAGACATAAAAGAAGCGTTACCTCAGACCTTCCCACAGGTACTGACGAACAATTTCCTGGCTGAGCTAGATGCACTTGCCAACATTCGAAAACCAGTGATAGCTGCTGTTTCTGGAGCCGCACTGGGCGGCGGATGTGAGCTCGCTTTGATGTGCGACATTATCATCGCTGATGAAACCGCACGCTTCGCCCTTCCCGAAATTCGACTGGGCGTAATGCCTGGCGCAGGAGGAAGCCAACGTATTGTCTTGGCGCTTGGAAAGGCCAAGGCCATGGAGCTTTGTTTGACGGGCCGAAGTCTTACAGCTGAAGAAGCCGACAAACTGGGATTAATCACACGAATTGTAACAAAAGAGTCGCTTTACACCGAAGCGATAAAACTGGCGCACGAGGTGTCTCAGGTATCCCTACCCGCGGCAATGGCGATCAAAGAAGCAATGGTGGCAGCATTTGACGGACTGGGGCAAGGGCTAC
>JBFXIU010000356.1:0-3431 GCA_050175615.1 Porticoccaceae bacterium
CACGCGGCAGTGGAAAAGTGCTGGCGGATTTCAGAGCAGCCGGAGGCCTTGCGGGGACTGTGGGAAGCGGTGGCTGACAAATTCGCGGCCAGCCCGGCGCGTGATCTGGGTGAATTCGTCGCCAGGGAGCATGCCGCGGCCCATGCGTTGCGCGAAAGCAGCGATTTGGTGGCCAGGACCGCTTTGGACAGCTTTGTGTACTGGCGCGCGACCCAGTTTTACAGGCGTGAGTGCATGAACGCGCTCCTGCCGTTTGAGCCGGTCGTGGCCGGTGACGAGCATTGGCGGACACTGCTTGGCCATGCGACGTGGACCTACGCCGGGCCGATGCAGTATTATTCCGATCTGCCGGATTTCTACCGTTCGACCCGGATCAATTTCAACACCACCAGCATGCAGATGAAGGGCGCCCTCAATCAACGCGTCTTCGACGTTCCGGCCAGCGGCGGCTTTCTGCTCACGGACTATCGCGCGCAGATCGACGCAGCCTTCGAGGTGGGCCGGGAAGTCGCGTGCTACCATTGCGTGGAGGAGATCGGCGACCTTGTCCGCCATTATCTCTCCCATCCTGCCGCCTGTCGGGAAATGGCCCTGCGGGCGAGGGCGCGCATCGAGCGGGAGCACACCTATGCCCATCGCATCGAAACGATCTGCGCGAACATGAATCGCCTATTCGGGACCCCGGCATGAATCTGTACACCGTGATTCTGCATTACGGTTCCGTCGCGCGGACGAAACGCCTGCACGAGCAGCTGCTTGAGAGCGATCCCGCCAGGCGGGAACAGATCCTGGTTTTCGATAACGCGAGCCCCTGCTCCTATGAAGGCGCCTGGATGAGGGCCGAGGAAAATCTTTATTGGGCCGGTGGGCTGGAGCGGGTCATGGAGATACTGGCGGACAAGGGCGCGTCCCATGTCTGGTTTCTGAACAATGACCTCTTCTTTGTCTCGAAGCGGCCGCTCGTCGAACGCGCCTGCCTGCGCCTGGCCCGGGCCGAGCGCCTGGTCGGGCCGGTGGGGGTGTATTCGCCGACGGTGACGGCCAATCCCTACCATGCCCAGATGGTGGAGCGGCCTGGCGGCCAGTATAGGCAGGTGCGCTATGTGGACGGGATCGCCCCGCTGATCAGCGTCGATTATTGGCGACGGGCCGGCGGGATCGATTTTGCGAACAACCCGTACGGCTATGGGGTCGATGTGTGGTTTTCGAGCCGTGCCCAGGACCTGGGGTTTGCCTGCGTGGTCGATCATCAGCTGGTCGTTCGGCACAAGTATCACTCCACTGCTCGGGAAGTGGACGGATTTTTGGCGCGGGCGGCGCGGGCGGAGACCATGTATCTTTCCGAGCGGTTTGGTTTGGGCTACCGGGAACACATGCAACGAATGGCCGGAGATTTCCGGGAAATCGAATAAGACGGGAGCATTATGGCACAGTATAAAGTCGCGGTCGTCATCCCCGTGTTCAACCAGTGGAAGCTGACGGCGGATTGCCTGAGCAGCCTGCGCGAACACACTCCGGACGAGGACGTGCAGGTCATCGTGGTCGACAACGGGTCAACGGACGAGACTGCCGGGGCATGCGGGGAGCTAGGGCGCGAATTGTTCGGGGAGCGTTTTGAGCATTTGCGCCTGGATGAAAACATCAATTTCGGACCGGGTTGCAACCTGGGCGCAAGCCGGGCGGACGCGGAGTTTTTGTTTTTTTTGAACAACGATACGCTGCTGACGTCGGGGTGGCTGCAGCCGCTCCTTAATGCGTTTGAGAGACGACCAAAACTCGGTGCAGTGGGACCGCTCCTGCTTTATCCCGATCAGGATCGAGTCCAGCACCTGGGCGTGACCTTCACGCCTACCAAGCACGTAACACATCTCTACCACTATTTTCCGAGCACCCATCCGGTTGTCATGCGAGAACGGAATCTGCAGGCCATCACCGGAGCCGCGCTCATGATTCCAGATGGAGTTTTCAGGCAAGCTGGAAAATTTTGGGAGGAATATCGCAACGGCTACGAGGATCTGGATTTGTGCTGGAATGTACGTTCATTGGGTCTGACATTACGTTGCGAACCAGGAAGCCGGGTGTACCATCTGACCAGCCAGACTCCGGGTAGGTTCAATGCTGAAAGTCATAACGCGCATGTTCTGACTCGCCGCTGCCAAGGGGCGTTTTATCCTGACATGCACCGGTTTGCTCATGCGGACGGTTATGAACTCCGGCTCACCTCAACCCTTGCAACGAACATCGTACGTGTTCGCTCCGAAGTCGAAACAAAAGAGTTCGGAATGGAGCGCCTGTGGGCGGAAGTCCTGGCGGAGCCTTTGTGGGAGGCGGGGTACGAACGCCTGTTGGATTTTTTTTCCAAACAGAAGATGTGGGATGCTGCGTTGGATGTGCTTAATCTTCAGCAGTCTTTTTTTTCGACCGAAAAGATCGTCACGGATTTGGCTCGGGTGGCCAGTAGGTTGGGGGATGCCGCCCTTCTGGCTAATTGCCGTGATACCCTCGACGGATTGCGCCGGGAGGCAACAACGAAGGATGTTCTCAGGAAATTCATGGCCATCCGGAAATGGGCGCTGGAATCCCGAGATGATGTGCTCATCACTGTATGCAGGCGATGGTCGGCGGGCAACATTGGCTGCCATTAAGTCGTACTTTGTGGAAGGCAAAAATTTATATAAACGGTCAGTTGTTGCTTATAAGGCAGCATGTTAACGACGGTGTGTTAGATATTGGAATGAAATTTCTGTAAATTTTGCATGTTGATCAATTGTCTTTTTAATCGCTCACTTGTTTTTATATCGCCTTTGTGTTTAAAAAAATTAGCGTACAATTCTAGGTTAAAATATATGTCTTCTGTATTTGGCATTCTTTGAATGTAGTCTTGAATCTTTTGTTTTGTATTGCTAATCACGCTATAATTTTCAGATTTAATTCCAAGTTCCAAAATTCTTTTCATAGTATGTAATTTAGGAAAGATTGTATTTTGTATTGTTCGCATTTTTATTGCTTCTGAATACGCTTCTATGCCTTCGAGCCAGGTGTTCATTAGCACGTACCCTTCTTCCCATAGTGGTTCTTCGTAAAGAAAATCCCATAATGCGCAAATATCTTTTTTGTTTTTATGATGATTCATGTATTCAATGCTGACTTCTTCAGGTGTAGCCATATATACATTTCCAGTGTTAGATATTCGAATTTCATATCCCTCCTCTGAACACCATTTGTGAAAGTCAATATGAAATGAGCGAGAGCAGCGTTCTTTCATAAGTAAAAAATTTTGACGTTCCTGTGAAAATCGTCCAGTACTTTTACTTGCATAGTGAAATATTTCACTTTCCGGTACACAAGTCATTCGCAAGCCCTTTTCTTTGATTTTTGAACAAAGATCTACGTCTTCAAATCCATTTTTAAATTCTGAAAAAAATCCTCCA
>JBFXIU010000357.1:0-3407 GCA_050175615.1 Porticoccaceae bacterium
TGCTCTTCCGATCTTCCGGTAAAAACCTGCCGGAAAGATCAGGCTGGCGATCTCCTCCTGATTGAGCTGCAACATGGCTGCGGGGTCACGGGCTCGCTCAAAAAGCCGTGCCGAGGCTGCTGCCGTTACCGCATCCTTGGTACGCAACGAAATAATGCAGGAGATCAAGACAGTATATGGACTGCGCAACTGCTCAGCAATCACACTGACGGCTGGCGTAACCCACTGACAGCACTCCTCCCGCAGGACTGCCATTACCCGGTGTATCGTATCATTTTGCATTGTTAGTAGTGTAACTGAGGAAGCCATGTCAAGCAAGCCTTGGGCTTGCATTTTATCAAGTGGCACGCCATGATGGCTTCAGGAGGAACAATCATGGGGTTTATTGATCTGCACCTGCACTCCAGCTGTTCAGATGGCATCCTGACACCGGCGCAAGTGGTTCTGGCAGCCCGCGACGCGGGGGTGACCACCATTGCCCTCTGTGATCATGATACCGTGGCCGGAGTAGCCGATGCCTTGCGTGCCGGCACTGTTGCCGGAGTGGCTGTAATCCCCGGCGTCGAACTTTCGGTGGCCTTTCACGATTACCAGGATGTCCACCTGCTGGGATATGGCATCAATACTACCTCCCCGGAACTGCTTACACAACTGGGCGCCTTTGCAGCCCGACGGGCGAACCGCAACCGGGAGATTGTTGGGGCGGTCAACAGCAGATTGGCCACCCAGGGACAGCACCCTCTTTTAGTCGGCGAGGTTGAGGCCCTGGCCGGCGGCGTGATCGGACGTCCCCACATTGCCCGTGCCCTGCTGGCACGCGGCTATGTGGCCACTATGCAACAAGCCTTTGAGCAGTACTTAGTCCCCTGCAATGTGCCCAAGTACTACTGGCCAATGGATGAGGCCTTATCAACCATCCGCCGGTTGGGTGGCGTAGCAGTACTGGCCCACCCCACCACCATTACCCAGGATTACCAGCTCCTGGGTGATTTGATAAGCGAACTGCAGTCCATCGGGTTAGATGGCGTTGAGGTCTATAACGCCCTGGCTTCTGAAGCTGACATGCTCTTTCTACAGGGGCTCGCCCGGCGTCTCAACCTGCTGGTTACCGGGGGTTCGGATTTCCATGGCACCAATCCGGAAGAACGGATAGGAAAAGGGCGGGGCGGCATCCGCTTCTCCGATGCTTTGCTCCCGCCCCTTATGGCACTGACTGCCCAGCGGGCAGCAATTACTGAAACAAGCTTACCTTAACACTTATCCTTGTAGGCTTTATAATTAACGACATGCAGGTTTTCCTCGACCTGCTGCACCCCTTCAACAGCGTTAGCTACCCGCAGGGCAGCCTGTTTTTCGCGTTCCGAACCGATATAGCCCGACAGCGAGACCACTCCATCCTCAACCTCAATCCTGAAAGGACGATACTCCAACTCCTCAGACCGCAACAAAGCAGTTTCAATCCGTTTGATCATGATGGCGTTTTCAATGACAGTCCCAGCCCACTGTTCTGCCTCTTTCAGCTGAGGATCCTTGACCGCTGCAACCACAATATCAACAATGGCACCTTGGGAAAGCCGTGAGGTATTAAACGTCAGATCGTAGCCGAGGGGATCCTGCCAGTCGCGGTCAAAATAAAAATGAATAAACCCGCCCCGCTGGTGATCACTGCGGCGGATCAGCTCTTGAGCCAGGTCGGGGTCAATCCATTCCCGCTCAGCAAAACGCTCCACCCGCTCTTCAAAATCAGCAACAAAACGCAACCGCAGCAGATTACCGCATCCCTCCAGCAGATCCTGACCACCACGCCCATACAGGATCACATTCCCCTGTTTTGCAAAATCGAGCAGCGCCAATTCAATGCTGTTCAGAAAGGCTGCCCGCTCACGATCCTCCACCGTATTGTAGGACGGTGGTTTTTCATCAACCATCTGCAGCATTTCCACGTCCAGTCCATACTTTACCACACAGGCAGCCAGACGCGGACCATCAACCAGGGTGTATTTCAACTTTTTGGCGAGCTCTTGGGCAATAAAATAAGCTCCAGTACCCATTTCACGCGAAATTGTGATAATTGCCATTGAACAAAAACCTCCAGTCAGTCTACGTGACAGGTCTTTACGCTATCACGTTCCACTTGTCTGTACAAGCCAGCAATGCTAGGTTCATGAAACCTTCCGGGACAAGGAGCCCTGACATGCCCGACAGCTTGGACTTCATCCTGCGTTTCCTGATTTTTGCTGCGGTTCACTCACTGTTGGCCATTCCCCGCCTCAAACAGCGGTTACAGGAATTGACCGGATTGAAAACACACTGGTATCGCTTGATCTATAATGCTCTCTCACTGGTGCTGTTCGGCTGGGTCATGCTCGCCTGGCCGTCAACACGGGTAATATATCTGGTGCCCGGCATCTGGAATCTGGTCATGCAGGGCCTGCAGGGCCTATCCCTCGTCGGTATGCTGATCTGCCTGCGACAGACCGGTCTGGGCAAATTTTTGGGGTTCACGCCTGAAAGCACTGAACAGGATACACTCACCACCTCCGGCTGCCATGCGGTAGTGCGCCACCCGCTTTATCTGCTGGGACTGATTTTCTTCCTGTTCAACCCGGTCATGACCACCCGCTGGCTTACCTTGACGTTTATCGGCACGGCCTACATCATCGCGGGAGGGCTTATCGAAGAACGTCGCCTCTTGCGGCAGTTCGGGACGGCCTATGCACGCTACCAGCAAAACGTGCCATTTTTGCTCCCGCGCCTACGCCCAACGGTCCCTAGCGCAGACTGATTTTTCGCACACCATCCACAGCGGAGAGCAAGTCAACCAACCGGCAGGAGGTGCTGCGGGTAGCCACCCTTAACCTGAATTCAAAACGGATGGTGGCGGTATCCAGGTTACGCTCCAATGCTGTTTCCATCAAATCCGCACCACATTCCTGCATAATCTGCTCTATCCGCTCATACTGCCCAGGCACGTCAACACTCAGCACGGACACGTGCTGATAGGTATCCTTGTTCATGACTCCTTCAACCTTTTTCAACACCAACAAACTGATTAAGGCGATTGAGGTCACTACCATGGCAACCATGAACATGCCGGCCCCGCAAGCTGTGCCGACTGCGGCCGCAACCCACAGGCAAGCAGCGGTGGTCAGGCCACGGACCGAACCTCTTTCCCTGACAATTGCGCCAGCCCCCAGAAATCCGATGCCAACCACAATCTGCGCTGCCACACGCCCGGGGTCGATCCGCACCGCCATATTTGCGTTCATCTCGCCATAGGCCTGATAAAATTACAGCGACACCCCCAGAAAATGGGCGCCCCCCAACGACACCTGCAGTTGGGTCCGAAAACCGGCCGGCCGACCAGGCACCACGCGTTCTAGACCAATCAAACCACCCAGCAACTA
>JBFXIU010000358.1:0-3399 GCA_050175615.1 Porticoccaceae bacterium
AGGGCTTTGGTGAAGTTTTCCACCGCTTCGGGTAGGTTTTGTCCTGCCAGAGTCTGCCATAACTGTCCCAGATCAAGGCTGACATAGCGATAGTAGGTGGCGGAGTTGAACTCCAGGCTGCCCATGTGGGCCGAACCCGGCTCGGTAGCAAAGTCATCCAGGGCGGTAAAAAACTCGACTTCGTTGCTGACTTTATGGGTTGAAATGGCATGGGCAAACGAGGCTGCAGCTTCGATATTCAGTTCACCCGCCTGGGCAACCATGCGACCGAAGAGAGCAATGTCGACGCCTTCAATGGCCAGGTTCAACGACTTTTTGGCAATTTTATGAATATCCTTGTCCTTGAGATTTTCTGCGACAAATTCTTTTTGCTGAGCGTAGTCACAAAACGCCTGGGCCTCGGCCCTGGTGAAAAACAGCAAGGTGTCTTTGCTCAGAAAACCCGCGATTACTTCGCCACAGGCCTCGGCTTGCTCCTCGGTAGCCCCCAGGTCACGACAGATCTGTGCGAGGGTGGACGCTACATGCTTGGTACGCATACCCAGCTTGGCACCAAACTCATGCATGGCCATGCGCACGGGTCGCTTCCACGCCTGAGAGCTGACGCGGGCACGCTGTACACCGCCGACAATAGCGGTTTTCGGTGCCCCGACATCGTCCCGATTGAGGCAGGTGACAGGGAAGGATTGCAGAATGTGAAATTCGATACGCTGATTTTTGAGCGGGTTGGTCGTGGCCATGGTATATCCTCCTGAAGGTGAATGTTTTTTTAATCGGTTAATTTTCGCTAAATGGAACGATCTGTAATAAACCGAAGCCAAAGGCGCGGCCGCGGCCGATACCCTGCAGAAAACTTCGGCGAAAGCGAACTGGGTCGATCACATGCAACTCGCCTTTGAGTGTGGCACTGCCATGAGTAATGGTACGGCCGCCTTTTGCGAACACCTGCACACCAATCTTCTCCGTTTGCAGGTTTTCGGGGTTCACTCGAAAACCCCATGATTTTTCCGCCCGTGCCAGAAACCAATCGACAACCTCCTCCCGTCTGCGCATGGGGACAATCTTCCCGGTTTGCTTGTCGCGTTTACCGGGATTCAGGGTGACCTCGAAGGCGTAGCAGGGTTGATCCAGAAAACTTCCAGGGACCGGCTTGGTTTTGACGGCGCCAAATTGCGGAGTTTGATGTGGTCTGCGGTCGGATAGCATCAGAACCTGCCGGCAGTGAAAATCGCCCCCCTTGTCGGCATAGACGATGCCGCTAGGAATACTGGCTTGTTTCTCAGCCTCGGAGCGGGTCTCTTCGAAAAGTCCGTAGACGACCCTGTGCAAGCCGTAAGCATCTTTGATTTTCAGGGCATTGAGATCCGCGCGGCTCAGGCGCAGCACACTGGCGTAAGCTAAAATATCTACACTCATACCTCCCCTCCTCTGCCGGTTTTTTGCCGTAGAAACTTTGTGCCCCGCGGGCCTTGATGCGAGTCTGGCTGTCGGCGTGACCAAACCAGAGCAGATCGTTAAGCCGGCCGGCATAGTCGACGGTGCTGTTGCTTTTAGACTGAATCAGGCTGAGCAGGGGGCGCACGATCCGGCAGGCTTCGGCCACGGTTTCACAGGAGAGCAAACGACGCAATTTGGCCTTGGCCTGGTCACTGGCGTTGCCCTCTTCATAACAGCGGGCGATTGCCTGCCCGATAGCGACGGCACCATTTTTTTCGGCCTTGGCGCGGGCAATAGCCGCCCCGATAGTTGCATAGGGGAGGCGCTGGTTCTCATATTCCAGATTGACATGGAACCCGGCCAAAACCTCCCAGCTCTGATATTCGGTCGCCGGGTTGTCGGCCCGTGTCAGCGCAGCTCTTATCCCTTTGTCGGATTGGCAGCGATTGATGACGTAGTCGACAAAGGCCTGCGCTTTGTTGGCCTTTTGCTTGTCGCTGCGCGTAGGTTCGGTTAATTCCACGCTCATGCGGCCTCCTCCTTGTTCAGATGTTGAAGATATTTGCCTAGATTGGGACAATTCCTGGCCCAGGCATCCAGTTGCCGGGCAGTGTCTCTCGGACAATAGGTATCATAGGCTTTGTTGACGAAGCGGGCGAAACCGGGTCGCATGGCATGGGCTTGTTCAGAACTGTCGCAGGCAAGCACCAGTTCTTGAAATCGGCGTTCACAGAGTTGCCAGAATAAATTGCCAGCTTGGGCCGCCTGCCCCTTGCTTTCCATATTTTGGCTTTTGAAATAGGCGAAGGTCGCGCCATAAACCATCTTTGACAGTTTTTCCAACTCGTCCATCTCCAGTTGCAGATTGGCAAACCAAAGCTTTCCCACAATGGCACTGTGCAATTGAACCACCGATTCAACAAAATCATCTGAACCAGCGACATATTGTTCCCCTGCGTTACTGCTGACCCGCAAGCCGCCCGACCAAATGCCAATTACGTCTACACAGCGCATCGCGCGCACCAGACACAACCGTAGCTGTTGGCAGTCAAATTTATTGCCGCTGTTTTGTGATAAAAAACTCAGCAGGGCCGTCAAAACCCGCCAGGGTCGCTTTTCCGGATCGACCCAAATAGCTTTTGGGTCTTTGCCGGAAAAATCGACCGAAACACTGGGGTCGACCACCCCTTCCTTGTAGCTAGGATGCCCAATCCCTTCAGAGTAATGCACCCCCTCTTCAGCCAGCAAACAAAAGCGTGCAAGCGGCACCAATCTGCCGATCAGGCTGGAGGTGAGATCTCTGGCGCGAGGACAATCTTCACCAACCGGCATCTGCTCCCAAGGTGCTTTCCCTAAACCTTGCGGATAGATTTTCAGCCTGGAAATCTGATCCTCTGCCAGCATATTGAGCCACATCGTCTCCCATAAAGTATTCCCCTGTAAAAAATTATGTAAAAAACCACGAAAACCGATTGACGGACCAGGTTTTCCAGTCGAGGGTTTCCCTTTATCGTTGGCTTTTCCCTGATAGCCGGTCGTAAGAACCACTGCATTGTCGGTCTTCTTACCCCCCAGGCCAAAACCCATCAACTGCACAACCAGCAGGGCTTTGTCGGCATCGGTCATGGGCCGTTCGATCTGCCCCTGAGTCAGTACCGTGGTATTGCCTGTCGACACCTCGGGCAGCAAGGCACCGAAAGGCTGGATGGCAGCGGCCTTGATGGCAGGCATCTGCAAAAATGGTTTTTCGCCGAACAAGAAAAACCGGTCATACCATTGGTTGAGATACTCCAGACATTTTTCGGCCATTCCCGCTGGCTGCAAATCAGTCCACTCCCGATCATCAGCCGGGGTACAGGCGGACTGGGCAATTGCCAGCAACAGCTTGGTGAGAGCGATCTTCTGCACCGGGTTGCCGCCCAGGGCGCGATAATGCGGCTGACTGAAGAGCTGTTGCAGGCT
>JBFXIU010000359.1:0-3395 GCA_050175615.1 Porticoccaceae bacterium
GTGCCGCCCCAGGTTTCTGAGCACACACGGGTCAGCGCCGCTGTCAGCGTCGTCTTGCCGTGGTCTACGTGACCAATGGTGCCCACGTTCACGTGGGGCTTGTTGCGTTCAAACTTTTCTTTTGCCACTTTAATTCGCCTCTAAACGGATACGTACCCAGCCACCACTCGAGATAGAGTTGCAGCAGCCAACCGGCCTATTAATGCCTAATTTATTTCAGGCCGCCATCTTATACTTCATTTAGCTGGAGTCAACGCTTGTTTGCTGATATTGATTGAAAAACAGCTCCTCTTTGACATTTTTTCGGCATTTCACCCCAGGTTTTTGCGAATACTTCCATAAAGGGAGTTTTTTTCCGGTATAATCGCGCGCGTTTTGAAACCAAACCCGGGCAACATCATGACTGATTTATCGCTATACAGAAACATCGGAATTTTCGCGCACGTCGATGCCGGAAAAACCACCACCACCGAACGTATCCTCAAGCTTACCGGCAAAATCCACAAAGCCGGTGAAACCCACGAGGGTGAATCGACCATGGACTTTATGGCTCAGGAGGCCGAGCGCGGCATTACTATCCAGTCCGCTGCCACCACCTGCTTCTGGAAAGGCCACCGCTTCAACGTCATCGACACTCCAGGGCACGTTGACTTCACCGTGGAAGTGTACCGCTCGCTCAAGGTTCTCGATGGCGGCATTGGCGTTTTCTGTGGCTCCGGCGGCGTTGAGCCCCAGTCCGAAACCAACTGGCGCTACGCCAATGATTCCGAAGTCGCCCGACTTATCTTTGTCAACAAGCTTGACCGTATCGGCGCCGACTTTCTTCGCGTTGTGGAGCAAATCAAAAAAGTGCTTGGCGCCAACCCACTGGTAATGACATTACCTATCGGCCGTGAAGACACCTTTAAAGGTGTTGTCGATGTCCTTACCAAAAAAGCTTATATTTGGGATGATTCTGGCGATCCTGAAAAATATGAAATCACCGACGTTCCCGCCGACATGGCCGACGACGTTGAACTCTATCATCAGCAGCTGGTTGAGACTGCCGTTGAGCAGGACGACGACCTGATGATGGCCTATATGGAAGGCGAAGAGATTTCTGTGGACGATCTCAAGCGCTGCATCCGCAAAGGCACCATTAATCTTTCCTTTTTCCCCACCTTCTGCGGCTCCGCTTTCAAAAACAAAGGCATGCAATTAGTGCTTGATGGCGTTGTCGACTATTTGCCCAGCCCCACCGAAGTGGATCCCCAGGAACTCACCGACGAAGAGGGCAACCCCACGGGTGAAGTGGCCACAGTCTCTGAATCAGAGCCATTCCGGGCATTGGCGTTTAAGATTATGGATGACCGCTTTGGCGCCCTGACCTTTGTCCGCGTCTACTCCGGCGTACTTGAAAAAGGCATGACCATTCTCAACTCCGCCACCGGCAAAACCGAGCGTATCGGCCGCATGGTGGAAATGCACGCCAATGATCGCAATGAGCTGACCCGCGCCCAGGCCGGCGACATCATCGCTATTATTGGCATGAAAAACGTCAAAACCGGTCACACCCTGTGCAGTGTCGATCACCCCTGCACCCTGGAGCCGATGATCTTCCCCGAACCGGTTATTTCCATTGCCGTTGCGCCCAAAGACAAGGGCGGCGCAGAGAAAATGGGCATCGCCATCGGCAAGATGGTTGCCGAAGACCCCACCTTCCAGGTTGAAACCGACGAGGACTCCGGCGAAACCATTCTCAAAGGTATGGGTGAACTCCACCTGGATATTAAAGTCGACATTCTCAAGCGCACCTATGGCGTCGAAATGGTTGTCGGCAAGCCCCAGGTTGCCTACCGCGAAACCATCACCAAGCTGATTGAAGACTCCTACACCCACAAGAAGCAATCCGGTGGTTCCGGCCAGTACGGCAAGATCGACTACCGCATTCGCCCAGGCGAAACCAACTCCGGCTTTGTCTTCAAGTCCACGGTTGTAGGCGGCAACGTTCCCAAGGAATTCTTCCCGGCCATTGAAAAAGGCTTCAAAGGTATGATGGCCGAAGGCCCTCTTGCCGGCTATCCGGTTCTTGATGTTGAAGTCGAACTCTACGATGGCGCCTTCCACGCTGTCGACTCCTCGGCGATTGCCTTTGAAATCGCCGCCAAAGGTGCATTCCGTCAGTCCATGCCCAAAGCCGGCCCGCAGCTGCTGGAGCCCATCATGAAGGTTGACGTCTTCTCCCCGGAAGACAACGTCGGCGATGTGATCGGCGACCTCAACCGCCGCCGCGGCATGATCAAAGATCAGGAGCGCGGCGCCATGGGCATTCGCGTAAAAGCCGACGTGCCCCTGGCGGAGATGTTCGGCTACATTGGCCACCTGCGCACCATGACCTCAGGTCGCGGACAGTTCTCCATGGAGTTCTCCCACTACCTGCCCTGCCCCGCCCAGGTTGCAGAAACGGTAATTGCCGAAGCCAAAGCCCGCAAGGCCGCGCAGAAGTAATTTTTTCTGCGCAATAAAAAGCCCGGCAATGAAAATTGCCGGGCTTTTTTATTTGTGGTTTGATTGCCAAACTTTGAGTTCTATCGACTATTTTAGTTGTCCTGAGTTTTTGTTTCGCACCGCCTGTGCGAGTTACTTATTTTTGCATGCCCAAAAATAAGTAACCAACAAAAAGGGCACCCCGACGCATCACCCCTGAGGGGTTCACTGCGCGACTCAGAAAATAACGGTCGCTGCGGAACTCGCCTTTGAAATAATTATTTCAAAGGCTCAGACAGTCCTCGCTTTACACCGTTATTTTCCTCCGTTGCTCGTTGATGCGAAGGGGACAGAATCCGCATCTCAGCATAAATGAATGGTAATCCCCCCCTAAAAACAACCGAAGCCAAAAGTAGAATTTTTTCGTACTCTATACGCAGGAGATTCTGCATGAAAAATCACGTTTTACCGATAGCCAGATCCTGGCCATTCTCAACCAAGCCGAAGGCGGTATACCCGTTCCCGAACTGTGCCGGGAGCACAGTATGAGCAGCGCCACTTTTTACAAATGGCGCGCCAAGTACGGGCGCATGGATGAGCAGGAGCGGCGCTTTTGGTTACTTTTTTTTGGCCGCGCAAAGAAAAATAACTCGCCAGCAGGCGAAACCAGCACTATCAAAATAGCGCACCACCAAATAGGCTCCAAACAAAAATGCCGCTCAATTGAGCGGCATTTTCAGGTACAACAAGCGTGAAATCTTATTCGATGATCTTGGCCACGACACCGGCGCCCACTGTGCGGCCGCCTTCACGGATCGCAAAGCGAAGACCTTCTTCCATCGCAATCGGCGCAATCAGCGTCACCACCATTTGCACGTTGTCGCCAGGCATTACCATCTCGACACCTTCCGGCAGCTCACAGGCGCCGG
>JBFXIU010000360.1:0-3395 GCA_050175615.1 Porticoccaceae bacterium
CCAAGGCGTCAACGCTTTCTCTGGATACAGGAACTGCATTGCCTGCGCAAAACTCGCATAGGGATTTTCACTCCAGATGGCTGCGCCATCGTATTGTTCTGCATGTTCTGGAGAAAGAATCAGTGCCCCGGCGCGGGTCTGTGCCAGTAGTGGTAGATATTTGCTGTCCTGCAAAAAGCTGAGTTCATCTTCCTGCGCAGAGGACAAGGGCGCCATGGCGCGAAATTGCAGGGCTGCATCCCCACGATAGGGCAAGCCAAGGGCCACAGCCAGCTCTTGCAGGGTGTAGACTACCCGCGCCGGGGCACTCATTTTTGCCCCCCGGCTTTTGGCTTCTCCATGGCGGCCACCACCTGATGCGTCAGATCGATTGCGCCGCTGACGTAGAGAACCGACTTGTCATTCAAAATCAGTGTGTAATGGCCTTTTTTGCCAATCTCTGAGACCACCCGAACCAAGCGTGCCTGGATATTTTCGAGGATTTGGTTGCGTTGCAGATTTACCTGATCTTGGGCTGATTGTCGTAGTTTTTGCAAATCGAGGACCATTCCCTGCAATTGTGCCTCGCGCTTCTGCCGCTCTGTATTATTGAGCTTTGGAAAGTCTTCCTCCAAACTCTTCTGCGCGGCAACGATCTGTTGTTGTTTTTGTTCGATCGCCTTTTCCTTCTCGGCAATGAGCGAATTGAGGGCCTTGGCGCCGACCTGCGCCTCCGGCAACTCGCGCAAAGCCTTGTCCAGATCGACAAAACCGATCTTTGGTGCATCCGCCAGCGCCCAGGGCGCGGCGAGAATACCGCAGCCCAAGACGATACAGCCGCTCAGCCACCAACGACGGAACATCAGAAGGCGTTACCCACAGTAAACTGTAGCGGCTGGGTAAGATCACCCGGCTTCTTATCCAAAGGAATCGCCACGGACAGACGCAACGGTCCGAGCGGGCTGATCCAGAGTAGCCCGATGCCCGCCGTGGTGCGCATCTCGCCAAGACTTGGAAAATAGCTGTTTGAATAAGCGTAATTCGTGGTACTTCCATCGTTCACTGCGTTTACACCATATACCCAACCACTGGCGACGAAGGCGTTCAGACGAAAATTCTTGTTGTCTTCCAGACCCGGCAGCGGAAAATACAGATTGGCGTCGAGGAGAAGTTCGCGGGTACCGCCCACTGGGTAGCCATCGATCTGCGGGCCCACGGCGTAGGTCTGATACCCTGGAAGCGTCAAAGGACCGCCAAGATAGAAATTATTGAAGAACGGTACTGGCTTGCCGGAAAAACTGTTGATGAAGCCGTAGCGCATCCCCAGGCCACCGCTCAGCCAAGAGGTAAAGGGATGGTAATAGTTGGCCTTCACTTCGGCCTTGTACCAGCGGAGGTTCCCCGGCGGTACCGCTGCCTTCAGATCGAGGCTAGTGTACAAACCCTTGGTGGGGAAAATTGGCGAGTTGGTGGTGTTGTACTCCAATTGATTGCCCAAGGTAAAAGAATTCGTCGAATTTCCATAATTGTCTATATAATTCTGATACAGAGGGATCGGATTGCTGGTATCCAGCGTGATATTGGTATGCGTAAAACCCAAAGACATATAGTCATAGACGTACTCCAGCACCGGGATTCCCAGGGTGACGGCACCGCCCAGATCCACTTCTTGGTAGGGCGCCACTGCCAGCGTGGAGAGATTGGTATCGTTGCGGAATACGTTAAAGCCTAAACTGATGCCATCCGGAGTAAAATACGGATTGGTATAGGACAGATTGAACGCGCTGCCGAGGCCGCCGACGTTAGCCGAAAAAGACAGGGCATTACCGGTACCCATAAAGTTTTTCTGGGTGATGGACCCGTTGAAGAGGAATCCTTGGGCATTGGAGTAGCCTACCCCCACACTGAAAGAACCCGTTGGCCGCTCATCCACGGCAACATCCAGATCCAGCTGGTCCGGATGTCCAGGCACCGGCACAGTCTTGGTGGTAACATTTTGGTAGAATCCGGTCTGTTCCAGACGCAATTTGGAACGATCGATCAGACTGCGATTGTAGAGCGAACCTTCCATCTGTCGGAACTGCCGCCGCACCACATAATCCATGCTACGATTGTTGTTACTGATGTCGATGCGCCGGATATAGACCCGGTGCCCGGGATCCACCTGGAAATTCAGGGCCACTTCGTGGGTCTTTGGATCGACGGTAGGCACTGGTGTGGTGTTGGCAAAGGCGTAACCATAATTACCCAGTTCATCGGCAATGGCTTTGTTGGTTGCCAAAATATTTGCCTTGGAAAAACGTTCACCGGGATGAATTTCTATCAGTTTTTCCAGCTTGCTACGCGGCAGAATGAGATCACCCGTCAGATCTACCTTGCTAATATGGTAAACGTCACCTTCGTGAACATTGACCGTAAGATAGACGAAGCGACGGTTCGGCGTAATCTGCACCTGCGACGATTCGATGGCAAAATTCAGATATCCATGGTCGAGATAAAAATTGTTCAGTTTTTCCAGACTCTTGGAAAATTTCTCCTGCGAGTATCGGTCGTTCTTGCTGAAAAAGGAGAAGGCATCCGGCGCACCGATGGAGAAGAGGCCGCGCAAACGATTTTCGCTGAAGGCATGGTTGCCAATGATGTTGACCTGCTTGATGGTCGCCTGCTGCCCCTGCTCGACATCGATCTGGATCGCCACGCGATTGCGCGGCAGGGTCTCTACGTGCGGCGTGATTTTCGCATCGTAATATCCCATCCCCTCGTACTGTTGTTGCAGTCCCTGGACCACCTGATCGAGGGTTGCCTGGTTGAAGATATGCCGCACTTCGAGCCCGATTCCTTTCAGTGTGGACTCCACTTCATCCTTGGAAAAGGCCTTGATCCCTTTGGTCTCGATGCTGGCGATGATGGGACGTTCCTTGACCACGACGACCAAATCATCGCCGGAACGCGCAATACTGACATCCCGAAAGAAACCGGTAGAGTAGAGGTCCTGCACCGCCTTTTGTGCCAGGGCATCGTCAACCGATTCGCCGATGTGGATTGGCAGGTAGTTATACACCGTCCCCGGCGTAATATGTTGTAATCCTTGGATCTCGATATTGTGCACGGTAAATGGGGTAAACGCCCAGGCGGGGACGAAGGCGGAGGCACAGAACACCGCTGCGGACAGGGTCAAGGCCCGGGTAGTTCGGGGTGAAAGGCGCATTTTCTTCACGGTTTCAACATTCTCACTATGTCGTTGTACAGGGCGAGGAATAGAAGCATCAGGATCAGCACTATACCGATCATCTGTGCTTTTTGCATCCATTCGGGAGGCAGGGGGCGACCCCGCAGGAGTTCGGCAACGGCAAAGACGACATGGCCACCGTCAAAGATGGGCAACGGAAAAAGATTGATGACCCCGAGACTGACAC
>JBFXIU010000361.1:0-3390 GCA_050175615.1 Porticoccaceae bacterium
ATCTCATTGGCGTCCATCAGTTGGGCGGAAAACATATCCTGCAGCGTTTTTAGTGGGGTCGTCACAAAATAACCCTGTTGTTTTTTTATTTCCGACTCTTTGATTTCAGCGCGATGCAGAACGATATCCTTCGGCGGGGAATTAAATTTACGGAACTTTGGCGGGACGGTCATATGAAGCTTGGCGGGATTAGCGTCAGTGATCTCGAAAAGGGAAAGGGCCGTCTGGTAGGAGTAAACCCCCTGCACTTTTCCGCCACGGTCCGCAGACCAAAGCGACCACAGCACCAGGTCCGGGCGCTCGGATACCGGGAACCTGGCGAGACGATAGATCCCGCGCTGTTCACGCAGCCATTCTCCGGATTTGGTATAAAAATGGGCGGCATCCCGGTAATAGCCGGCTGATAGCGCTTGCTTATAGGTGAAATAGCCCTGCTGACTTTCAGCTATTTCAAACAGCTTTTCTGAGGCGTTGCGATTCTTTGACATACATGATATACCGAGTTACTAGGTATATTATGTATCACAAAACACTCTTTGGCAAGGGGTAAAAACGCGAATCCAGTTGTCCAGGTGTCAACGGGATTCTAACTTTTATGGATTTAGCGGGGTGGCGTGACTGTAGAGAGGAACTTTTCGCCCTCGTAACCGGTCACCCGGAACATTAGCCTGGAATAAAGTGCTGAATATTCTGCATAGGCTTAGCCAAAGCTGGCCACCAGTTTAATGGAGGGCTTGTGGTCTACTTGGCCGGGGAAAAGGAGCAGAACTCCCCCAGCCAGGGTTCCAGACAGGAAGCTTGCCAGAGAAAGCGGAGTAAAAAATCCGGCTATTTCCGTAAAATTCCCTTCTTTAATATTTTGCGCTGAATAAATGGAAGCCATTCTGCCCATAACTGGCGTGCGATTTTGGGATTTTTCCAGTCATGGGTGTCAATTTTTCCCCGGCAGTTCTTTGCCCCGCAGCGGCACTCCAATGTATAGTGAGGAGTCATCTCTGCCACGAAAGCGGCATAGTCTATAGTCAATTCGGTGTCTTTTGGAATGCGCTTTTTAGCTACAAGAATAGATCCGCCGATTCTAGCCAGATTTGAGGAGCAGGAATGGTTGAGACAACTTAATGTTTCGAGGTTGTCATAATCCGGTGGGCCTAGGAATATCCCGTTGTCGATAAGAACCGGGTAGTCGTACTTCTCAGGAAGGTCCTTTATGGAACTTAAAACCGCTCCCCCGGTGCGGCCTACCACCGAGCCGGAGGGGACATCCTCCATTGCGAAGACCCCATTATAGCCGTTGGAAGTTTTTCTAACGGCTATGCGAAAATATTCTTTGGAGCGTTGTGGCGCATAGTCGTACCAATTCTTCACTTTGTGTTTATAAGGGAATTTCACGTTGTTTCCTTGGAAGAGCGTCTAAGAATGTTTCAATTAACAAAAAATAATGCGAGGACAGGTACACGGTCCTGACCCCTGTCTATCCACCATGTGGCTTCCCACTTCCAGCCTCATGCTTTTCTTTCGTAGCATATTTTAGAACTAGCGCCGCGGCGCCAGCCAACGCGCCAGCCAACACACACCGCCAAACAATACCGACTTCAGCCAAGTACCCGGCCATCCCGTGCGACGAAAGGGCCTTTGGTCCTACCTGCCTATGGGCCATTGAATATATCTTAACGCAAACGCCATGGCACCAGCCAGGGTGCCCGCAAATACACACCGCCAAACAAGGCTGAATCCTTCCAAATACCCGGCTTTTCCCAGCGCCCACATTATTAAACTGGTAAGCGCTATTGCTATTAGTGCATCTAATCTTCTTTTCATAGTTTCTCCTGAAATATCACATTTATTATTCCAACATGGCCCGGCAACTTATTCCCAATTGCCATGTGAATCCTGGCCATTATTCATCGGCTCGGTCACATATTGATCGCAGACAGTAATATTACTGCATTTGGGGACAGATTCGCACACTTGGTTGCACACAACGGCGCCGACGGCCCCAGCTACTCCGCCGACAGCAGCTCCGGCAGCGGTACAAACCATGCGGCAGACAAGCTGATTTACACACTCCTGCTCTCGATGAGAAGCCACACATATTTGTTGCCCAGGGTATCTGGAAATAAGCCTCTCGAAGAATTTATAGCTGTCTCCTTTATTATAAACAAAGGCATACTTTTCCTCTTCTCTCCTACCTTTGTCGTTAAGTTTGCGCTGCTCACACCCGATACAGTGCATTTTTTATGCCAGCACAAAGAAAGGCCACTTCTAAAGTGTTTTATTGAGAGGAACCGGTCGCAATACCCTGGGAAGGGCTAAAGATATTTTCATTTGAGAATATTATTTTCATATGAGAATATTGCCCATAAATTCCAGCATTGTGTTTTATTGGAGGCCAACAACTCAAAAACTAAGCAGCGTCCCCCGTATTTTTATTGTAAACTGGCTAGGAAGTCCGGGCTGATTGTAACCGGCGCGGGGACTGCGGCGTAACGGCCTGAATGATGAACCTGTTCAACAAACTCTACATCCGCGCGCGCGCCAGGAACGTACCCGGCGCGGAAACATGGCTGAAGGCGACGGTGGTGCTCCTGCTGGCCGCGGTCTGCGGCCTGCGGGCCTGGGAACTCTCACACGGCCACGCGGCTTCGCAACCAGACTCGTACCTGGCGCAGTTCGAACTGGGAAGTTTTCTCCTGGCGGGGCTGCCCAACCCCAACGTGACCTGGTATATGCCGCTCCTGGGCACGCTTCCCGCGCTCTTCCTTAACCTGGGCGGCGGCGAGGCACAGTTCTTCCTGGTTCTCCACTTCGGCCTTTACCTGCTCGTGTTCTGCGCCGGATACCTGCTGCGCGGTTACTGGGCGGGCGTGATCTCCCTGGCGGCCGCCGCTTATTTTTCCTCCGGGAACGCCTGCGACAACGAGCAGTCGTTTTACGCCTGTCTCCTTTTGCTTGTCCTGCTCTTCCTGGTCCTGGACCGCAAAGGCGCCACCCTCAAGAACAGCGCGCTGGCGGGGCTTGCCGTGGGAAGCTCGCTGCTGTTGCGCACGCCGCTGTTCCTGTTCCCGCCCGTGCTCGTACTCTGCCGCCGGCTTTCCCGGGGAGCCCTCCCGGCGCGCTTTCTGCGCAATTCCCTGTTCTTCCTGGCGGCTTCCTACGTATTACTTGCGCCCTGGGGGCTTTTGAACCGCTCGCTGTCCGGCAAGTTCGCGCTTTTCGACGGCAAGCGGGGCGCCTGCAATCTTACGACCGGCGCCAGGGGCAGCATCTACACCATGGAAGGCGATTGCCGCCTGGCGGCCGGGCTGGGCGAAGACGACAGCGCATTCGCTTTCTTCGTGCGTGAAACTTCCAAAGCCCCGCTTTCCTACGCTCTGGCCGTCGCCGGAAGGC
>JBFXIU010000362.1:0-3387 GCA_050175615.1 Porticoccaceae bacterium
CAACAAACCCTGGCGCGCCTGCTTGCCCCTGAAGATAAGAATAGGGTTTCAGCATTTGCTCGGCATACACCAAGTAGTTATTGTTGAGAATATTGTCGGCGTATAGACCAAATTTGACGGATTTGATCATATCCCAGTGCAACGGCATCTCATACGAGGCAGAGAAATCCAAGGTATCGTATGCTGGAAGCGTCAGACCGATCGTCTGACCTTTGTTCGTCGCCATATATTGCCGACCGACGAAGTGCCCCGTCAATGCCGCATAGAGTCCGCCATTTTGATAGCGCACGCCAGCCGTTGCCGTGTAGGTGGGAACGTAAGGCCGATATTCGCCAGGGTACGAGGTGCCATTGGTCCCAACCGATAAGGTGGCATATTTCGCACTGGTGTAATTGTAGGTACCAAACAAGCCAACATGGTCAGCAACCGGCACCTCAAGCCCCAACGTTGCCCCCTGATACAAAGCAGCGCCATTATTATACTCGAACGTCTGACCCGTAGCAGAATCATAATATTCGCTAAAGATATTGGTGAAGTTTCTACGGAAAAACGACAAGCTTCCAGAAATTGCCGAGCCGCTGTAGCGCACACCGAAATCGTAGCTGATATCCCCTTCAGGCTTGACACTGATAGCAGCCGGAGTGGGGGTTGCGCCAATGGCGGAATAATACGCGCTGATATTGGGAACCTTATTGGTTTTACCGACAGAGAAGAACAGGTTGACATCGTGTATCGGGGTGTAAGAAAACCCGAGAGACGGCTCCCAGAAGAAATAGGAATTTCCCACATGCCCACCGTAGGTATAATAGTATCCGGCAATATCATCGCAGCCAGTATTGACGATATTGTATTTCAGCCCAGGATACACGTGTAGCTTACCATCCAGAAGGTCAATGTTGTCCTGGAGATAAACATAATTAAAATTCCTGGTATCATGTTCATTCCAGGCATTGTTGTAACCATCGATGTTGGGCACGGGCGAACTACCATACCAATACTCAGCGCTATGGTCCTGGCTGTAATCTACTAAAGCACCGAGCTCCACCGTGTTGTGAGGGGCAAAGAAGGATACGGAAGGTAAAAATCCAACGCTCTGAATATCATCGATATAATTATGATATTGCGTACCGTTGACGCCCGATCCGAACAGAGCCGTAGGATCATAGCTGTTGTTGGTGGAAGGCGGCGAGGCCCAGGGTTCGAGGTTGGTACCCACGGGATACCCGTCATAGATGGCATAGCCATAGTGCGTTGGATCGTAATATGCAGCGCTGGTAAAGGAGGTGCGATTGGCAGACTGCTGTTGGATAAAGACCTTGGTCTTTGCCATCATGTACTCATTGAGAAGGCTCTTCCAGGAAAGGATCACATTCAACGCATGCGTGTGGGTCGCGCTATATGCGACGCCCAGTGGCGGCTGATAGGAACGACCGTATTTGTCAATCAACGCCAGGGGCACCAACGTTGGTTGTCGCGCCTGCTCGTTGTTGTAGACAGCGACCAACTTGATTTGGGACAGCCCATTGTTATAAGGCTGAACGATTGCCGCATAGTAGGAATTAATATTCGCATAGACATTATTCAGGAAGCTGGGCGCATGAGTGTAAGCATATTTGAACAACATTTCCGTGCCGGTTCCAGGAAGAGTGCCGGAATTCACTGCAAAACCGGAGGTATAGTTGCCACCTCGATAGCCATACTTTCCACCGGAGGAATCCAGGTCAATGTAGAACTTCGGCTCTGGCAGAGCCGGCTCATAGGAAATCGTTCCACCTAACGAATTGATTCCGTTTTGGGATGGCTGATTGGCACCACTAAATACTTTTACAGTCGATATCTGCCCCATTGTCAAAGGGGTGAAGGCATGATCGTCACCAGTCCCACCGACACCTCCGCGAAACACGTTAATAATTGGAACTCCATCAAAGTTAGACGCCATTTGGCTACTGGTAAAACCCTGATAGGTAAATTCATTGTCCGTTGCCGACAGGTTACCGGGACCTTGGGAAATGACATTCATCCCTGGCACATGTTTCAGCACTGATTGGAAATTTTGCGCTGGAGAGGCATGGTCTACCGTTTTCTTGCTGACAGAGGTCACTGCCTTCTCCGGTGGAGCGATTCTCTTCACACCCGCAATGTTCGTGACTGTAGCTGCGCTTTGCGCATCTGCCGTGACGGTGCCCACGGGCGCTTCGCCGCCCGCTCTGGCCTGAACCATATATAAGGCAGACACCGCAGATAACACAGCCATCCATACCACTTTTCCGCGCACTGAAGGCGCTGTCTGACCTGATTGGTGTTTCATAGCTTCTCCCTCTTTATCTGCTGCACGCTCACAATGAAACAACCGCAAGCGACCCTTAAACCGTCATGAATCGCACAAACCGCCGCATGAACAAGGTCAGCCCCGGTTGTTGCAGACAGTCAACAAGAAATGTTGCCCCCTCTAAAGCGCTATTTTTTCCTAGAAGCGGTTCATAAAACGCAACACTTCAGGAAACGCCACTTCCAGGGTTGGTAGTTTGCAGACTCGGACTAGCGTCACCTGGGCTCCCAATATCGCTCTTTGGTCCGGAACATCATGGAGAAACCCCGCGAATCGCCACGTAGTTGGGATACTCGACCCTCTGGCACGATTCTTTGGGCCGCCCAACAAGGACCGGGGAGGGATGCAGTAATTGCAATGGATTGCTGCATAAACTCTTCTTTTATGCAACGAAAAGCGTCTCTATAGTTTGGCTATCTGGTCATTTTCCCAAGAGACGCACCATGTCCAGCTTCCCAGAGGTCCTCAACAATTTGACACCCGAGCTTGCACATGCGTGGCATCCTGTCGCGCTTGTCGAGGAAGTCGGTGAGCAGCCCCTGCAGGTGCGACTACTCGGCGAATCCTGGGTTCTCGTGCGGGTCGCTGGCAAGCTGATGGCTCTTCGCGACCAATGTCCACATCGCAATGCTCCCCTTTCCGCGGGTTGCGTGATCGATGGCGCCCTGGAGTGTCCTTACCACGGTTGGCGTTTTGCCGACGATGGTCATTGCGTGCACATTCCGGCCATGGGTACGCAAGTACCACCGAAAAGTACCGCCGCTCAAGCTCCCGCCGGCCTAGAGGTACGCTACGGCCTGGTCTGGCTCGCGCCAAGGCCACCAAAGGTGCCGTTGATCGAGATCCCCGAATGGAGTGACTCCAAGTTTCGCACGGAGATCATGCCGCCCCTGCGTACCCGCGCCTCTGCCGCCCAAATCGTCGATAATTTTCTCGACGTCACCCATTTTTACTATCTGCATGGAAAGAGCTTTGGCTTGACGTCTCCCGACCCGATCCGGTCGTACCATGTCGAACGTAACGCCAACGAGGTCGTACTGCACCATCAGACCTTTTTT
>JBFXIU010000363.1:0-3386 GCA_050175615.1 Porticoccaceae bacterium
AAATTGCGAGAAAACCGCCTTGACAAAATCCGCGCCCATCCATCCAGACATACCCGCCGCCATGCCTAGCCAGTGCGGCGACAAATCCATAGCCGCCCCGCCTAGCGTTACCATCAAGCCCACAAACGCGGCGCTTACCGCTTCAACCGCAAATTCAAGTTTAGAAAAGCGTTTCATGGCAAGCGCCCTTTTCGAGTAATTGACAATACCGCCAAGCGTAGCCACCAGCGGAAAAATTAGGTACTTCCACCATTCGTCATTTTCCATCATGCCAAAGCCTTAGCCGCTGCCCCTGCCGCTTTACCGGCTGGAATCATTTTCATGGCGGCGCTGTTAATTTCGTCTTGAAAAAGGAAGTACAAACCAACAACAACAATTGCCACCGCCGCAATAATCACCACGCCCCGCAAGGCATAGTTTCCTGCCGCTTCAACCGGGGCGCTTACCGCATCGGTAACAGCGTCATAAGCGGAACCCGCCGCGTTCGCAACTTGCTTATCTATGCGATACCACGGAATGTTTTCTTCTGGCGTTTCTTCACCCCATGAACCACTAGCCCCGCCTGTAAAGTCAGGACTACCCGCCCCCATAGTAAGCCCCGTTAAATCAGGCGCGGTATAGTCGCTGATATTAACGGCGGTCATTTCTTGCGCCCCGGATACTGGCGCAATTCCTGCCGCTGGCGTTACTACCGGGCCGCTATTACCGAAAAGCAAATTGATATTTTCCATAACCTTACCCGGATAGGATTTTGTTTTAGCGCCCCAATTTGCTTGATTAGTTCCGCCGTGATAAGCAAGCAACGCCGTATTAACATCGCCGTATCTATCAAGGTTTTCACGCAAAAGGGCAGCGCCGCCGTAAATGTTTTGAGTGGGGTTATAGGCATCGGTTACGCCTAAACTTCTGGCGGTCGCTGGCATAAGCTGCATTAAACCCATAGCGCCCACGCCAGAAGTGGCGCGGGGGTCGCCAGACGATTCAGTCTGTACAACCCCGGCCACTAGGCGCGGGTCAAGGTTATATTGCGCCGAAGCCGCGCCGATAGTTTCCCACCATTGCAGCGCACCAGACATTTAAACCCCCGCTTGTGAAGCCAAATAATCATTAAGACTTTCGGCATAGTTATTAAGCTGGCTGGAAATGCTTTCAGTCAATTTACTAGCCAAATCCGCGCCCTGTGCCATTGCTGCCGATACTGCCGGGTTACAACCGCATGAACGGTTACGGTTCGGCAGTGTCAGGGAAGGCGAAGTATAACCAGCCACCGGCAGGATAACGCTACCGGCTTGCGGCTGGTTATACGTCATATACGGCGGGCCTTCCCAATTGCTTGACACTTGCGCGGCTGGCCGATTGCGAAGCCAAAGCCAGATAAGAATCAGCACCAGCCCGCCGCCCACCCAATAAAGCAATTTCTTTTTGTCCATGATTTACCCCTTAAAAGAATTTGCCGCCGAAATTCAGCAAGCCCAAAGCAAAACCGTAGTCCTGCCCGCGCCGTTCTGTTTTCGCCTGATACTTGGCAATATCGGCTTGTTTGCCGACAATGTATTTTTGCGCGTCAATTTCAGCAAGTGAAGTATTAGCGCGGATATTTTCGGCCTGCAATTGGATATTGCTTTGATACTTGGCGGTATCGGATTGCATACCAGCAAGCGCCGTGCTAGTGGTGCTTTGCAGGTCGCCAAGGTATTTAGACAAATCCACTTGCGCCATGCCAAGCTGCAATTGGCTTTGCGTGCTGTAATGCGCGTTATCAGCGGCAAGCGTTTCAATGTTCAATTGGGTTTCAAGCTGCAAACGGCTGGCGTCCATTTGCGCCTGCAATTGCGCATTCTGTGCGGATAGTTGCGTATTGGCTTGCAGGGCAGCAAGCGCCATAGTGTTATCTACCGCCCCGCTTCCGGCCTGCTGATAAACCGGCCCGCTTCCTACCATATATTCACCGCCGCCACCGCTTCCGCCGCCACGGTTTTTAAGTAGCAGAAATGCGGCAAGGCCACCAATAGCCGCCACAATCCACCACTTATATTTAATGAGCCATGCTTTTACCTTTTCCATATTAAGCCCCGTTTGAAATGCAATGTTCGCGGCCTAGCCAAAGCAAAGCCGCAAACATTACAGCCAATATAAAAATGGCGGTTTTCATCCTTAGCCCTCTTGAGTGTTAATCAAGGGCTGATTGAATGTTTGCCCCATTTGAATACCTGTACCAATAGCGTAGTAGGTTTGTTCGGCTACCTCCCGGTGCGGCCCTTGCAGGAACGGCATAAACTGCCGCGCCTGCTGAATACCAGCAATGCGGCCTTCTACCCGGTAATTCAAAAGCGGCATGGTTTCGGTAGGGGCAGGGCCGGGAATCGGCACCGGCCCCGCGTACGGAAATTGCGGATTAATCAGTGCCATGTTACCCCCTTAAAAACCGCTGTAATTATTGGTCATGGCAAAACCAGTGCCACCAGTAACAGGCGAAAGCGCCGTGCCTAGCATACTGGAAAAGCCACCGGAACCGGCCTTGATAACGCCAGCGGTATTACTGTTGCGGCTAACCAGCACGGCAAGAATTGCCACGCCAATAATAGCGGTCAAAACGGTAACGATAGGGCCAACAAAATCATTCATGACATTCACCTTTTAAATGATTGGCGCAAGCGCCGATTTAAGGATATTGGAAAATCCGCTTGTGGCGGATTGAATCACGCCAGCCGTATTACTTCGCTGTGACACGATAACGGCAATAATTGCAACGCCAATAATAGCCGTCACAATCGTTATTAGGGTTTTGCCAAACTCGCCCATTAGCTGCCCCTTAGTTGGTTAGAAATTTGGTCAATAGCGCCACGCTTGCGGATTAGTAGAACAATCATCAGCAAAATCATAAACGCATTAACCGGCTCTTTTATTGGCTTGATACTTGCCGCAAATCCCAAAATAACCGCCGCCAATACCCAATAACCAAATCCCTTAGCATCTTTTGAAACGTCCTTAATGATGCTAAACAATTCGCCTAGCGTATCGCGGTAAGCGGCTATTGCGAGAATGATTCCGATAACAATTAAACCGAAGGGCATATTAATAGCCCTCCGGTTTATCGCGGAACCCGATTACATAAAGCAAGCGCCCGAAAGCGCCGCTATTTGCGGCATACACGACAAAGCCAAACAGAATCATAGCCAGTGCCAGATTGCCGCGCATAATCGTTACCCGATAATGCGCTTAGTGCCAAGATAGTAAGCCAAGGCAATAAGGGCGATTGTGAAAACAGAAATGCCGAAAATTTTCATGGTAGTTACCTTATTCGATAATGAAACGGATGATTTGTTGCCAAAGGATAATGGCAACAATGATTAGGCCCACAAAAGCAAGCCAGCCGGTTAGCGACA
>JBFXIU010000364.1:0-3373 GCA_050175615.1 Porticoccaceae bacterium
TTTTGGGAGCAATGAGATTCCCTTGTACAATGGCAAAAGTATTCACCTGCGCAAACGAGTACTGGAGCACTTCCGTAATGATTTCCGGCAGGACCGCGAGATGCAGATCGCGCAGCAGGTGGAGCACATCGAATGGATAGAAACCCCAGGCGAGTTGGGTGCACTGCTACTGGAATCACGCCTGGTGAAAGAGAAAAATCCTCTCTATAACCGCCAGCTGCGCAGAAAAAAGGCGCTTTGCACCATTGTTTGGGGCGGCCCAGGGAGCGCAACACCACAGATCCACTGCGGCGCGGCGATTCGGCCAGGCATCTGCCACGGGATATTCGCCAATCGCCGCAGTGCGAAAGCCGCACTCAAGCGCCTGGCACAGGAATGGGGACTTTGCGATATTCGCTTGGGATTGCAAAAAGGCAAAGGCGCTTGTTTTGGCTTCCAGATCAAACGCTGTCGTGGCGTATGTACCGGCCAAGAATCCACGGCGGAGCATGATGAAAGACTGTATGCCGCCCTGCAAATTTTGCAAATCCAGCACTGGCCATTTTCCGGACCTATCGGTATTCCCGAAGACGACACCGGCGCCTCCATCCATGTTTTTGATCACTGGTGCCATATGGGAATCTTACGAGAAGATACCGGAATAGTAGAAAAATTCACGGAATCAGCCAGCTTCGATGCGGATACCTATCGCATATTACTCCGCCACCTCAATCGCTCTCCGCAACAATGGACATCTTTGGATCAGGATTGGGACTGTCGATCATAAATGGCGAGGGAACCAATCGGCGTCTAAAGTGGTCAACAGATCGTCATTCACAACTCCAGGGAACGCCGCTATGTTTGGATTTGGAAAGGAAGAAATGCCCGCTGTCAACTGCCCTGCCTGTCAGAGCAGCATGCAGGACATGGGTTCGCATGGGATCCGCATGGGCGGCTTGACCGGCATTCTTGGGGCAGGCGCCGCGCTGGTTGGCGGACAAATGGCCGACGATGCAGAAGAGGCCTTCGAGAAAAAAATGGCGGTGCGGGTCTTCGTTTGTCCGCAATGTCATGAAGTATCCCTGAAATATCAGGGTGGACTCTAAGCCTTGCCGGAAACATCTGGCGTGCTTCGTAGACGACTGCTGACTCTGTGCCTGGTGCCTGTGCTGGGAGCTTTCGCTGGCAACAGTTTTGCTGCCGGAAATCTTGCGACCAACGCCAATGCCTGGCAGTGGGTGTGGCAAAAACTGGCGCGCTACGGCTACGTTCATGTTGTCTACGGCAGTTATATGGAACGCTATGGTGCGGTGCGCACAGTCGCCGCCTGGGATGTTGCCGTTCCACATAAATTGCAGGATTTATCGAACCGCTGGGGCTACTCTGCGTTAAACCCGGAATTCCGCAGTGGAGTGATCCAATTTGAACGGGCTAGCAAGATTCTGCCCGTCAATGGCATTTCCCGGGGACGAGTTAATGCAACCCTGATTGCTCGGCTGGAAGCGGGGCATATTCCCTACAATCCCTATCCGTTTCAGTGGGTCGAGGTCCGCAAAGATCATCATCCCGAACAACTACGGATCTGGCAGGTGCCGCCCTCTGCGGCAGGTGACCTGCATTGGAAAGGTCGCTGGGGCTACCATTCGGTGGTCAACACCGGAGTGTTGCAGTCCACGCCAGATGGGAGTTGGCCGGTATATCAGCGCCTTGCCGACACGACGATGCACGGCACTTTTCCCATCCGCATCACAAAGACAAAATATCTCAGTCTATCGCCAGATCAACGCGGACATTATCACGGTCATCTGGTCTACTGGCAGCGATATGTCGCGCCAAATGTCCGTTTTGTCAATTATTTTTATGACGGTCGAGCAATTCACTTCTACCCGCGCAAGACTTATGGCTGGCCACAAAGCGCTGGATGCGTAGAGATGCCCTATCAAAACGCAAAGCATCTGTTTCACCTTTTGCATTATGGGGATCTGGTATCCGTGGTCGGGCATTACCAGCCTTTCTCCCCGCCCAAGGAGAAACTACTGCTTGCGGGAGAAGAACTGCGCAAAAGGATCATAGAAAATATCCAACAGCAAGCCTCTGGCTCTGCGTGAGCCTGTGGCCTACTGGACTCCCGTTTGCTAGTTGCCGGCAGAGGTCTTACCATCGTCCCATAAGCCAGCAACAGCGATGACGGCGATCATGACCCAATCTATCGATTCCCATCTCAACGAAGAGCGTCTTTTCCCCGTGCCCGAGACATTCGCCGCCCGTGCGCATCTCGATCAAAGCGAATACCAGCGTCTGCAGGCAGAAGCCGAGCGCGATCCTGAAGCATTTTGGGGCACCCTCGCGCGCGAACACCTGCTCTGGGAGCAGCCATTCTCGCGGGTTCTGGATCAGGGCGAGGCGCCCTTCTACCGCTGGTTTACCGACGGCAGCCTCAATGTCGCAAAAAATTGCATCGACCGTCACCTGCAGGGGGCGCAAAAGCACAAGGCCGCGCTGATTTGGGAGGGAGAGGATGGCAGCGTCAAGACCCTGACCTACGCGCAACTGCACCGCGAGGTGAGCCTCTTTGCCAATACCCTACGCGGCGAGAAGGTCGAGTCTGGTGACCGGGTCGTTATCTACATGCCCATGGTCATCGAAGCGGTGGTGGCGATGCTTGCCTGTGCGCGCATTGGCGCTGTGCACTCCGTGGTTTTCGGTGGATTTTCCGCCGAGGCGCTCAAGGATCGACTGGAAGATACTGGCGCCAGGATTCTGCTCACCGCCGATGGCGCCTATCGTGGCGGAAAGATCGTGCCACTCAAACGCCATGCCGATCAGGCCTTATTGCGCGAGCACGAACATCAGGTGGAACGGGTCATTGTCTTGCAACGCACCGGCACCGACATTGACATGCTGGATGGTCGCGATCTGTGGTGGCACGAGGCAATCGCCGGGCAGTCGGCCCACTGTCCTGCTCCCGCCCTTCCCGCCGAGCACCCCCTCTTCATCCTCTATACCTCGGGCAGCACCGGCAAACCCAAAGGGATTCTGCACAGTAGCGCTGGTTACCTGCTCTGGGCCAAGCTCACCAGCCGTTGGTCTTTCGACCTGAAAGAGGACGACGTGTACTGGTGTACCGCCGATGTCGGCTGGATCACCGGGCACAGCTATGTGGTCTATGGCCCCTTGGCCAATGGTGCCACTGTCTTTTTATATGAAGGCGCCCCCATGTACCCCCAACCCGACCGCTTCTGGTCGATGGTGGAGCGCCACGGCATTAGTGTCCTCTACACTGCGCCAACGGCCGTGCGCGCCTTCATGAAGATGGGCGACAGCTGGGTCAAGAAACACGATCTCAGCAGCCTGCGACTGCTGGGGAGCGTGGGCGAACCGATGAACCCCGAAG
>JBFXIU010000365.1:0-3365 GCA_050175615.1 Porticoccaceae bacterium
AACAGGATGACAATGTTTTTGTCCCGCAAAAACTTTGGCTCCCGGCGCGCTTTCTTGGCCTGCTTGAGGTTGGCCGCCAGATCCAGCAGATAGGTGAGATCTTCCGGCGTGAAGTCAGTTTCCTTCAGAAAGTCTCTTTTTTGCAGTCTGTTCATGCGCTGTTCCGCCTTTGAATGGAGTGAGGGGCCTGCCTATGGTAAAACTGGCTGGCCCTGCTGTACTGATTAAAGCCGTTTTTTTCGTGCTGCCGGTCGCGCCGTCAAAACGGCGCGGTACGTCATAGCGGCAGAAGCATGGCTATTTCGTCACAGCAGTAGAATTTGGGGCATTTGCTGCATTCGACCCAAACGCTTGGGGGCATGTCGTCCCTGTCAAATTCCTTGAAGCCGCATTTGGCGAAGAAGTCCGGCACGAGAGTAAAAACAAAGACCCTCGGCAGTGCAAGGCTGCGGCAACGCTCCACCAGCATTGACACAAGGCGCTTGCCAAAACCCTGTCCCTGGCAGGACGGATGCACCGCCACAGAGCGGATTTCGCCCAGGTCGGCCCAGAGAACGTGCACGGCGCCACAGGCCACGATGACATCGCGGCCGCCGTCCGCTGCGGGAGCTGTGGCCACCATGTAGTCCTGTATGTGCTGGTACAGGTACTGGGGGCCACGGGCCAGCATGACGTTAGCTGAAGCATACTGGTTGATAAGCGCCGACATGCCGTGCACATCCTCGACCGTAGCGGACCGGATGACCAGCTTTGAAAGGTCGCTTATGCAGACATCGGGAACAATGGGCCTATCATCAGCGCCTGAGCGCGGAATGGCGATGGGCATCTTTTTTGCCTCTGTTTCTGGGGGGTAAAGAATTGAAAACCGCCAGCCTGGGAATGCCCGGCGGCAGGCACAACCTGAAAAACGCAAGCCGTATACGGCGAAATTTTGAAACAAAGATTTTACATAGCACTATTGGTTTTCGGGCGCAAGATACTTTTGGGCTGCGGGGTACTGGCGGGGTATTGGCCAGCGGCTGTGTGTGCAGGGCGAACCGCATGGCGTAAACTGGCCGGATGGGAAGGAGGGACAAGAGCAAAGTGGGCGTGCCGTAAAACAGCACTGCATGCGCTGTTGTGACGTGCCATGCGCAAAGATGCAGACAGCCTGCGGCTGCGCCGTGAGGCAATCGGCGCGCTCAGGCGTGCATGCCTAACGGGCGACTATGCGCAGACGCAGCAGCTTGGAGCATTCTTCCATTGAAGAAAGAACATGCTCTCACGCGACACTCGTGTGCAGCGTGAGGGCATGTTAACGTATTTCAAAGTGATAATGCGCTAGTTGCAGAAATTCAGGGCATGCTCGCAGATATCTTCAGTATAAAAGCGAAAAGTGCTTTCTTCCGCAGTTTTTGCCACAAGCAGGGCGATGCTGGCTCTGTTTAGCATTTCCATAAAGGGCAGCTCTTCTTCCTCAATGGTATCTGTCGTGTAAATGCCCGCATACAGGTGAAGGGAAAAACCATTGGAGGGCTGGTGTGCGCCGCTCTCTATCTCGCTGGCGGTTTGAGCGAAGGTGGCGACCATGTTTTCATGGCCTGTAAAAGGCATAATTCCGGCAAAAGTATCGCCCGTGATGTGGCAGCAGCGGGCAAGCGGGCCACGGCAGTTTTTTTCAAGTATGCGCGCGATACGCCGCAATTCTTTGTCGCCCGCCTCGCCCCCGAGCATTTTGTTGTAAAATTTGAAATTCTTTATGTCTGCCAGCCAAATGGCAAAGATCGTTTCCGGGTTTTTTTGCAAAAGTTCCGCTGCTTCCAGTTGCAGCCGATGACTGTTGATACCGCCGGTTACAGGGTCAACAAAAGCCAGCTTGTGCAGTTGGCGGTCGCGCCACTCGGTCAGCCGGTATACGCGCCAGGCCAGGAAGAGAAAGCAGATCAGCGCCAGAATGGTGACAATGCCTCCACCATACAGCAGCAGGGGAGAGACGAGATCCAGCGCGTCCAGCGGCACCGCGCAGAAAAGAAACCAGTTGTTGTTCTGAATGGGGTCAAACGCCGCCAGGTACTGCTTGTTTTCATCATGATACAAAAAATAGTGTCTATGCCCCTGAGTCAGCTTGTTCAAAGCGTCATGCTGGTCGGCCTCATTCATATGGCCAAGGTCAAAAATGCTCTCCACGCCGCTGGCGGGGCCAAGGTCTGAGGACAGAATAAAATGCCCCTGCGCGTCAATCAGCCCCGCAAAGCCTTTGGCATTGAAAAGGGGCGTGCTGAGAATGTTTAAAAAAACTTCCGCCCTGGTCAGCCCGATCAGCACATGGCTGACGTGCTCATCACTGGGCACGGGCACCGTGCAATAGATCACCTGACCTGGGCCGAAGGGATTTTTGCGCGGAGGGGAGAGCGCCGCTCCTCCCGCGAGGGCCGTGCGAAACGAATCCTCTTCGGAAAAGTCCACGTCGTGGGCGACAACGCCCTGCGCATCAGCCACATCGCCCCGACCCGAGGGCGCGATGAGTCCGATGTGGGTAAAGTTGCTGTTGTTGCTGATTTCTTTATGCAGCGGAAGCGTTTTTTGCTGCGGCATGTAGCTGACCGTGGTGGCGAGCCCGTGAAGGGTCTGAAAATTTTGCGCCAACTGGCGTTGCAGTAGTATTCGCAACTGCGTTGTGGTTTCATACAGGTGTATTATGTTTATCTGTTCGATTTGCCTGGTCGCGTGCCGCAGCAGCATGAGGCTGCAGACAAGGAAAAGGCCGCCGACAAGAAAGGCTATGGCGTAGATGCGTTTAATCTGCTGCTTGCTTCTGTACATGCCTATCCTCTACAGAATGATATGTATATTAAATACCTTAATCTATTTATTGGCAAGAAATAAAACAGCCGTGTCAAGTTATCGCCTGATATTCTGTTTTATTCCAATCTGTTAGTGTGTTTTTTTTAAAATTGTTCGAACCTGCGTGCGGCATCTGTTCAGGCGCGCGCAGGTGAGCTGCAGCGCCTGATTGTCCCGCTTTTGGGGCCAACTGGAAGGTGTGTGCGCGGAAGCATATGTTTTTGTTTTTTATTCAGGCAGATTTCATAAGGCTTGCCGTCCAGTATAAGCTTTGTGTCCCATTTTTGCGAACTACAAAAGTTTTAAAATTTTACTGGTAGGGCACTATGCGCCTTTTTTAGCATGAATTTTAATAGGTTTTCTTATAGGTGTTTTATTCAGGCGTGTTCTGAGAAGATGCCACAGAGAGGTTGGGATATTTTTGCCGGATGATTTTCATGCCAGAAAAAATTCTGTTCTTTTCCAGCACGGTATTAAGGCTATTTACTCTTAACCATGTGGTGCGGTAAGGTACAAGCAGTGTGAGCGACATGCTGTTTGAT
>JBFXIU010000366.1:0-3348 GCA_050175615.1 Porticoccaceae bacterium
ACAACGCTTCCCATAGATTTGCAAGATCGGCATCGGAAAATCCGGTGCCTTTGGCAAGGTTCGCACTGATGAAACCCTTCGCCACATAGAGGCCATAGGGGATGAGGGCCTTGCGGCCCATGGTGCGGAGTTTGTCTTCTTCCTGTTCGTTTTCCCATTTTTCATAATCGGCGGCGGTTTTGGCGCCGCTCACTTTTTCCGCTACGGCCATACGAGTAATGGATGCATCCAACGGAAGGATGGGATCAACCGAGCGGGCGAATGAAAATTGCACCGGGCCGCGCACTTGCCCAGCGTTGGCCCCCGTACTCATCACTGCGCCGAAGGTTCGGACATCAAAGAAGGTATTGCACATCCAATCGCGAGCGTTGCCGACCTGATTGCGGTTACCCCCGCCCTCGGGCTTGCCGCCGGTTTCCTCGTGGGCTTTGGCAATATATTTGTTCAAATTGGTCGAATGCTGCACGTAAACGGCGTTCGGTGCCGCGGCAGCGATATCCGTCCCGAATTTTTCCTGAATGAAGTTGCGCACCCTGCGTTTCAGGGCAACGTCGGAAACGAGGCCATGCATATCTTCGGGATCGATGCGCGGGCTGTTGCCGGCGTCGGGGTCACCATTGGGATTGCCGTTTTCACAGTCGAAAAGAAAAAGAAATTCATAACGATTCTGGATGCTCATTGTTTCTCTCCTTTGTTGTCGTCAATGGCATGGTTGATTTTTCCGGCTCGATTCGCGGCAATCTGCTGGTAGTAACCGAGGGCGAACAGGCCCTGCTGGTCAAGATTCAGCGTTGCGGGGATACGATCCTGAATACGACTCATGATCTCGGCAATCTGGTCTTCGTACCAGAAGGCCAGCCCCCCATCCAACTTGTTCAGATGGTTCTTGGCGTTGCCAAATAGCCGTCCGAGGGTCAATCCTGGAGTCTGACTGGCTGCAACATAGTAGCGCTGGACGACACCGGCGCCGACGTCTCCGAGCGCGGCCCGCTGCAAACCGGCCAGCATTGCCAGAAGCCGCCCGCAGTGGTAAGCGGGTTCGGGGTGTTCTTTGTTCAGATAGGCGCTCATGTGGTGATTTCCTCCTTTGCGTATGAAATAGGCTTTGATCAGACCCATGCGGGCGTGATTGAACGGTTTATCGTCGATGAGATCGGCGCGGAAACGGGCCAGCGCCTGGGCCATGAAAGGCTGAGGTATCGGTAGTCCGGCCAGAGCCACCCGCCAAAGGGTGGTTGCCGTTGGTGCGGGGAGTTTGTTCAAATTGTCAAAATATGACTTTGTCTTGTCATATCGAACCATTGAAAGGCAGACTTCATTGAACTTAGGGTCTCGTGCAAGCTCGCCATCTGATTGTGCAACTATCTCAAGATCGGCAAACCACCGATCAATTCTGGTAACCAGTTCCTCGAAACTTCCCTCCATCCAGTCGCGCACCATCACCCGCCCTGAAGCGCCTGACAATGTCATGGCGTAATAGAGGTTGTTTTCGAGCGTTACTCGTTGCCCGTTGCGCAGGGAGGCAAGAAGTTGCCGGACCGATCTCTGGGCTGCGGCCTCCGTGAGTCCCGGTGGTTCATATAGGAAATCCAGCGGGTCGTCTTCCGGTTTCACCGCCTCCTTGAACCAGTGGATGACGAGGATGTTGGCCAGCTTGCGGGAGTGGTTGTTTATGAGATGTTCAAGAGCGTCAACATAGCCACGAGCAGCAACTTCATTCATTGCGGCATTTTTCGCTTGGTCAAAACCGTATGAACAAAAGGCCGGTTTATCGAAACCAACCATAACGTCTTTAGTTCCCAAGCCACCGACGCCAGCAAGTCCGCCAACTTTTGGGTGAGTGAGAAGCGGTTTTGTCATCTTCCCAGTTAATAGACAAAGCATTTCACCTGAATTTGAATCTTCAGGAATCAACTTTGATTTCTTATCTTTTTTGGGTTTCTCTTCAACCGTCAAATCGTTATCACGCCAGGAACGCCACCAATTCTGCACGGCCTCCTGCTGTAACGGATCAACACCAGCAACACTCCAACGCACCCAATCCGATGGTTTTGATCGGAGTTCTTTTATGCGTTCGCAAAGTCTTTCCACTTCTTTGTGGTTTTCAAAAAACCGGGATAGAGAATAAAGTTCTGCATCACTGGCAGATGCACACTTCAACATTTCAACGAAGTAATCATGTCGCTTGATTGCTTTGTCGATATTGGCTTGGGTTTCATTGTTTTTGAAGTAAAGAGCAACTGTCTGTAAACTCTCCACAAGGAAATGAGCTCTGCCACCGGCATTCATGTTGTGCATGTCAGGGCACTTGGTCGTTAACTCACCCTTATCAGCCCCAAGCGGTAAAACGTTGATGAACCGGCCATCAGCGGATATTTCAGCCAGCCACCGAACATTCCGGGTAGTAAAGCCAGGCTCTGAATCTGTAAGGTTTTTACGAGCATAATCAAAAAGAGGTTGAAGCATCAGATTCGCCCCCTTTCTGGCTTGCGTACCTTCTCACTCTCAAAAAGTGGGACTTCCAAAACGCCCCCTTTAACCGTGGCGTCAAAGAGGGAGATAAACGGTTTGTCGTCACTCACGACATCGCGGCGGAGATCGAAAACATCGTAGAGCATCCAACCGATATGCTGATCAAATACCGCCGGCTGCTTCTTCCTATCTCCCGGCTGCACGTATTCGAAAAACGCCGGGAACTCGCTACACCCGAAAAAGGGCTGCTGAAAGCACTTTCCATGCATTGCCCGCCTTTCAAACATGCTGTCGAACTTGTTGATCTGTTCCGGCGCCGAAAACTGCTTTTTGGGAACAATCCGTGCCGTCAGGCGATAATGGACGTTCTTTAAGGCCATAGTCTGCCGCTGAGTGCGTCCAGTGGTCGCTTCGTCACCATCTGCCCATAGTGGCGAAGGAGGCTCTTTTCCACTCATCCATTTATTCAAAACGGATTTCCCAAGGACTGTTCCCTTCACCTCGTTGCGCCGCAACGCAATATACCGCGGCATCTCCAGCACCTCGATCTTCTCCACCTGCCAGTGAAAATAAGGGCGCACTCCTTTGGCCTCTCGAATTCCCTCCCAGTAGATAGCGTCGAATATCCCCCGTGCGGCGGAAGGCGTAATGACCGGATAACTGAACCGCTCCACCTTCATCTCCGGGCGGGTGAAGCAGGCGAAGTCTCCCCAGACTTCAAGGGTATGGGTTTTCTTGCTCACATCATTCCTCCTTTCCTCAACCGATCAAAATCTGCTGCGACTGCGGCAACCGCAGCCCGAACACATCATCATACAAATCACCATCGCGGTCTTCGAGGATGTACCACTCATCCGAAGTCCCTTTGCCATAGCG
>JBFXIU010000367.1:0-3344 GCA_050175615.1 Porticoccaceae bacterium
AAGTAGTATCAGCACTGATAATGGCCAAACCTCTGCAGACCCTGAACCCAGAATTTTCCTTTTGAGTTGATCACCAATGATAGCCGCGAAATTAAGTTTCGTTGTTGTATCGAGTTTGGATCGGCGCCAAAAAGTGTATAATTCCACCTTTTATCAAGGTTAATAATCGATTGAAAATCCCGTCACGTCCAACCAGACGCACCCGCGCCCGCAACGGTGGTGCCAAACCGTCTATTGAGTCGCGGCTTCTCGCGGCCTCGGAACGGCTGCTCGAAAAAGGCCACACATTCGCCACCCTGTCAATTGAGCAGTTAACCACTGAAGCAGGAATTTCCCGCGGCACTTTCTACCTCCACTTTAAGGATAAAGGGGAACTGGTTGCCCGCCTTATGGATTTTTTTGTCGAAGAGCTGGGCAAAAACCTCGGTACCTGGACAGCCAACGCAGCCGATGCAGAGCGCGCAGATGTGAGTGCTGCAGTACAGGCTATGCTTAAAACCTTTAAAAAACATCAAACCATCATTGTTGCCGTCAGGGATACCATGCCGAACGACAAAAATGTGGAAGAGGTGTATTTCAGAATGATCGACAAAATTTCAGCCATGGCGCAAAAGTCTGTGGTGACCATAAGGGACAGGGGAAAAAGCCGTTCTGGTACGACCGTTGACGTTGCCGACGCTCTGGCAAAAGTGATTGCGCTTTATTGCACCTATCTTGTCGACAAGCAGGGGGCTGCGGAGATAAAAAGAGCATCAACCGCTCTGGGCTATATTTGTGAAAGTGCAATTTTTGCCGATGGTCAATGACTGTTCCAGTGAAGCTGGGCGTTATGAGCTAGAGGTCTGGTTTTCAGTTTAACGAAATTGTCGTGAGTTGCTTGCTGGGCTTATTGTCTGGGCAATTCATGGTTTTTCGGGATTTGCAGAAATCTATCGGCTTTTCACGGCTCCTATCGCCAAGGGCTTGAGTCGAAATCCTCAGTCACTGCGGGCTGAGAGCCTCGCCGCAACCAGCTGCCATGCCGGTTGGGTTGTTTCTGAAGCTACCCTTAATAACCGTTGGCCTGAAGATAAGTGTTGTTTTCACTGGCTTTTTTACCCGGTTGCCACATATTGATGACATTGTCGGCATGGTGGCCGCTGAGGGTTTCTTCCACCAGCTCCAGGGTGCTTTCCTTGCATTGGCCGCAGCAGAGGCCGATCTCCAGGCGATTTTGGAGTTCATCGTAGTCGGATACACCGCTGAGCACCTCGCGGCGAACCTGCTTTTCAGTAACTCCCTTGCAAAGACAAATATACATTTCAGCACTCCGGATACATTGGATGTATCGTTTCTGTGTGGGCTTATGAGAAGTGTGATGCTAATGATAATGATTGTCAATAAGATATTGCGCGAAAACTATGGGTTTGCCCATTTTAGAGGTTTTAACTGAGGTAAACCTTGACTACAATCAATCCTGTAAAGCAAGAATTGTCACAGGGTCGCAGGTAAAGGCCAGTAGTTTGGGGTTATTATCATTATCCAACGCAGACCCAGCGTAAATACTCAGGAGAATCCGGTGAAAGGTGATAAGAAGGTTATTGAATATCTTAATGCGGCGCTCAAAAATGAGCTGACGGCGATCAATCAGTATTTCCTGCACTCCCGTATGTGCAAGGATTGGGGATTGAACAAGCTCGCCGACAAAGAGTACGAAGAATCCATCGATGAAATGAAGCATGCGGATAAGCTTATTGAGCGGGTTCTGTTTCTCGAAGGCCTACCCAACCTCCAGGATCTGGGCAAGCTTTTTATCGGTGAGGATGTTCTCGAAATTCTCCAGTGCGATCTCAAGCTGGAAATGGTGGCAATCCCCCTGTTGCGGGAGGCTATTGCCTATTGTGAAAGTATTTCTGACTATGTGTCTCGAGATCTTTTTGCGGCTATTCTCGAAAGTGAAGAGGAGCATGTAGACTGGCTGGAAACCCAGCTCGGTTTGGTTGAACGCCTGGGAATCCAGAATTACCAGCAGTCCATGTCCTAACCATTGCGGTGGCATTGTTACAATAAAAAACCGTTAAAACTGACGCTGTTTGACGACAAGCCCCGGTCTTTCCGGGGTTTGTCTTCTCTGAAGTATAGCCAAAAAGCTATGTATATACTTTTTCTCTGGGCTATACTCGCAGGCCGATTAACAATAGGTATGTACTGTGGGAGAGAAAAAGAAGAAGGCCGGCAAAAATAAGGATGCTCAGCTTATCATTCGAGTGAGCAAGGAAGAGCGCAAGGCATTCGTTGATCTTTGTGAAAGTATAGACACCACGGCCGCCCGTGAGATTCGTCATTTTATGCGCCAGTTCGTTGCTGATCGCCAGGGAGCCAATGAACAAGAGCCCTGACTGCCGCGTCTATACCCATTTGCTGGTTGGCAGTGCCTGCAACCAGCAATTGCTGATTGCAGGCGCGGGGTTTATCAATTAACAGAAACCTGTAACCGCTGTTCTCTGTCAGAAACCCTTTCGATGTTGTAGATAAAGCGTTTCTTGACGCCGTGAACAGCAACAGTGCTGCCCTGTTCATAAGCCAGGCCAAAAGTGGCATTTTCTAAAGCGCGAATAGTGGTGTCGTCAAAAAAACCTTTTGCCGACGATTCAAGAATCTGAATATTTTCAGCCTTGCCTTGCTCATTAATACTGTACTGAACCAGCACTTCGCCGGTAACGCCATGCCGTAGCGCCATTCTTGGGTATAGCGGAATGGGTTGCCACAGGGTTTTACCACTGTTGATGGCGAGACCCTGAAGGCCAGTCACTTCCACTTCGTAAGGGCCGCTGGCGGCAAAGGCGCCAGTAGCAGAGAGCAGCGCAGCTGCGGCAACATACATTTTTACTCGTTTCATAGTACACCCCCTGAGGTTTAATGCAGCGCTTTAAGGCGCCTTCTAATACATTCAATATACATGGTATATACACAATCAGGGTTCGGCAAGATTTTTTTGAAAATTTTTAGTGGAAAGTCAATTGTTGTCATATTGCTGAAATATTGTGGTGATATGAGCCGGTGTCAACTGGCTGTTAAGTGACTAATTGCTGATAGAATGCCGCTTCAGTATTGGCGGACTGGCGCACCTTTACAGCCTGCCGAGGCCACAATTATTTGATGCTGCCTAGCGCATCAGCTGTTATATCCAGGGTTGCCCCAGTCTTATGCAAGATGCTGCTTTCAAAGATACACACAGGGAACACAAGCTGTTTCTGATTCGTGTTAGCGCTGCTGCCCTGTGTGTTTTGCTACTGACAGGAATTTTGCTGGCGCGCTATTACTACCTGCAGATTGTCAGGCATGAAGATTTTGCCACCCAGTCT
>JBFXIU010000368.1:0-3336 GCA_050175615.1 Porticoccaceae bacterium
GCAGTGTTAAGATTATTCTTCAGCCTCTGTGGTGGCGCGAATAATGAAATTACCCTCTTCAGAGCGGTCAGCACAGCACGTCAGCAAGCCATTGCTGAATTAGGATTGGTCGGCGATCGTACTATCAATCACCTATTAGGCCGTACTGCGGTCATGCTGCTGTCTAATTTTGATGTTGCCAAAGCGGCATAATCTTAAGCATCACCACAAAAAAGGAGCCCTAGGCTCCTTTTTTGTTTCTATGGTTTGGCTAATAGCAGTTGGTTTTATCCGCCGTGGCGTCATAGATTTTACGCACCCTTAAGTTAGTTAAGCTGCAGTTAGTTAAGCTGTAATGGCGGCAGCTGCGCTTGTTTTAACTTTTGTTGGGTAAGATAAATGCCGATTGTCATAAAGGTCAGTGCCGCGGCGATCAGGGCGCAAAGCGCATGATGGAACATCAAATGGCTGATAAAGAAGGCCGGAATATCCTCAATGCTATCAATAAGGAAGAGTTTAACGATAAGCCCAAGGTACAAGAACAAGTGCAATATCGCCCCTGTGATAAAGAGACGCTTAAACTTTTGCACTAAACGAGTGGCGAGATTGATGCGGTAATAGCGGCAAAATAGATAACCAGCGATGCCAATGCCAATCGATATCCAGCCGAGCCCCAGCAGCGAGGTTTTAATCAAAATTGCCGACAGCATAAATAATCCAAGCAGCATCAAGCTATCCTTTCAATAAATGGGACGACCACAAGCAAGTTGCGCAGAGACTAGCTGAGCTGGCTTAAAAACGTGTGAAAACACATTCCTAAACAGGGGAAAAGATAAAGGGAGCCAAGTGGCTCCCTTTATGATTAATAGGCAAACTTAAGCATTACAGCGCTTTTAAAATCGCCTCAACGCTGGCCTTAGCATCGCCGAACAGCATTTGGGTATTGTCTTTAAAGAACAGTGGGTTTTGTACACCCGCATAACCTGTGTTCATCGAGCGTTTAAAGCCAATCACGTTTTGCGCTTTCCACACTTCGAGCACTGGCATGCCTGCAATTGGGCTGCCCGGATCTTCCATCGCCGCAGGGTTCACCGTATCGTTGGCACCAATGACGAGCACTACGTCGGTATCGCTAAAGTCCTCGTTGATTTCGTCCATTTCGAGCACGATATCGTAGGGCACTTTGGCTTCAGCCAAGAGCACGTTCATATGGCCAGGTAAGCGACCCGCCACAGGGTGAATACCAAAGCGCACCTTCACGCCGCGATCACGCAGTTTTTGGGTGATTTCAGCTACAGGATATTGCGCCTGTGCCACTGCCATACCATAGCCTGGGGTGATGATGACAGAAGTCGCGTTTTTCAGCATGTCAGCCACATCTTCAGCGTTGGTTTCGCGGTATTCTCCCATTTCTTCATCGCCAGATGAGGCCACACCATCGGTACCAAATCCACCTGCGATAACAGAAATAAACGAGCGGTTCATCGCCTTACACATGATGTAAGACAGAATCGCACCCGATGAGCCCACGAGCGCACCTGTCACAATCAGCAGATCGTTTGACAGCATAAAGCCCGCTGCCGCTGCCGCCCAACCTGAGTAGGAGTTCAGCATTGAGACCACAACTGGCATGTCAGCACCGCCGATTGAAGCCACTAAATGCCAGCCAAAGGCGAAGGCGATAAGTGTCATCAACAGCAGGGCAGGCATAGTGCCACCGGTTTGCACGAAGTACACCAACAGGCCAAGCGATACCAATACCGCTGCGAGGTTCAGTTTATGGCGATGTGGCAACATCAAAGGTTTTGAAGAAATTAATCCGCGTAACTTACCGAAGGCCACGATAGAACCCGTGAAGGTTACTGCACCGATAAAGATCCCGAGGAATACTTCCACTAAGTGAATGTTGAGCATAGCGCCAGTTAAATGGGCTTTCTCGGCGGCTTTGGCCGCTTCGCTTAGCGCATCCTGCACCGCCGCTAAGGTGGAGTTGATATCTCCGCCAACGGCCACAACCACTTGCGATACTTGCTCTGGGTGTAGGTCGATAAAGCTGTTAAAGCCCACTAATACCGCTGCCATACCCACAAAGCTGTGGAGTACTGCGACCAGTTCGGGCATTTCCGTCATTTCGACTTTAAGTGCTAAACGCACGCCGATGGCACCACCAATCACCATGGCGACAATAATCCAGGCGACACCGCTGGTGTCAGGATTAAAAATGGTCGCCAGTAGGGCAATGGCCATACCTGTGATACCAAATAAATTGCCGTGTTTGGCCGTTTCTTGCTTCGACAATCCTGCGAGACTGAAGATAAAGAGCACGGCGGCAATAATGTAAGCTGCTGTTACCAGTCCTTGAGACACGTTATACCCCCTTAATCTTTACGGAACATCTTCAGCATGCGCTGAGTGACGGTAAAACCGCCGAAGATGTTAATACTGGCGATCAGCACGGCGATAAACGCCAGCACAGTGACCAAGGTTGAACCTTGTCCAATTTGCAGCAAGGCGCCGACCACGATAATGCCCGAAATCGCGTTAGTCACTGACATTAAAGGCGTATGTAGTGAGTGGGATACGTTCCACACCACGTAATAGCCCACCACGCAGGACAGGACAAAAACCGTAAAGTGGGATAAGAACTCGGCCGGAGCAACCGAGGCAACCGCGGCAAAACCCGCAGCCCCAAGGGCGGCGAGAATATACTTAAGTTTGGATGGCTTTTTGGCCTCTGCCGCTTTGGCTTCGACCTTAGCCGCAGGTTTGGTGGGCGCGGCCGACACCGAAATCGCCGGTGGCGGGAAGGTCACTTCGCCAGCTTTGACCACTGTCATATTGCGCATGACCACATCATCGAAGTTGATGCTGGCGACGCCGTTTTTCTCTTTACACATTAACTTCATCAGGTTGACTAAGTTAGTGCCGTAAAGCTGTGACGATTGCGCCGGCAGACGACCGGGAAGGTCGGTATAACCAATCACTTTGACGCCGTTCGGGGTGACAAATAGCTCGCCCGATTGGGTGTATTCGCAGTTACCGCCCGTCGCTGCGGCTAAGTCGACGATCACTGAGCCGCTCTTCATGCTATCGACCATTTCTTTGGTGATGAGCTTAGGTGCGGGACGACCTGGGATCAGCGCCGTGGTGATGATGATATCAACTTCCTTGGCTTGCTCGGCAAATAGCGCCATTTCGGCGGCGATAAATTCATCCGACATGGTTTTAGCGTAACCGTCCGATGAGCTGCCATCTTCGTTGGTGAAGTCCAGTTTTAGGAACTGGCCGCCCCTAGACTCAATCTGCTCGGCCACTTCTAAGCGGGTATCGAAGGCGCGCACTATGGCGCCAAGTGAA
>JBFXIU010000369.1:0-3329 GCA_050175615.1 Porticoccaceae bacterium
GCCCTAGGAGCGTGATGACAGGCAGCAGGGCGTTGCGCAATGCGTGACGCCTGATAATAGTTGTTTCGCTCAGGCCTTTTGCTCTGGCCGTGAGGATGTAATCCTGACGCAGTACTTCAAGCATGCAGGCGCGCATGTAGCGCGACATGCTGGCAAGGCCGCCAACCGTATACACGAGGATGGGCAAAGCCAGGTGTTTGGCCAGATCGCAAAATTTCCCCCACAAGGTCAGCTGCTCATAGTTCATGGATGTCAGGCCGGAAATGGGCAGCCACTGCAGCTCGATGCCGAAAAACATCATGAGCAGCAGGGCCAGCCAAAAAGACGGCATGGCAAAACCCAAAAAAACCAGAACAGTGACAGAGCGGTCAAAGAGCGAGTTCTGGCGGCACGCCGAGGCTATGCCAACGGGAATGGCAATAAGCAGGGTAAGAAGCATTGCCGTAACGTTCATGCCCACGGTAAGGGGCAGGCGTTCCATAATCTTTGTCAGCACCGGGCGGGAATCCGCCGACATGGAGTTGCCGAAATCAAAATGCAGCAGGCGCAACAGCCAGTCCCAGTATTGCACATAGATGGGGCGGTCAAGGCCGTACAGAACTTCAAGCCTTTGCCGGGCGGCTTCACCAGCCAAGGGGTTCAGGGTGGTTTCCATATCCGTGGGCGAACCCGGAGCCAGGTGTATGACCCAGAAGCTGATGAGCGTAATGCCCCAGAGCACCAGAAGCATCCAGAACGTTTTACGCAGGATGCCAGCTGCTATGTCGGCCAGTCTGGCGCGGCGGTTATGTGAGGGCAGGGGAGGCATGGGCGGCTCACTATTCGGTACGGGTCATCCACTGGCGCATGTCTTCCACTTCTTTCTGCCATTGAGAGGAAAGCCGCAGCCCAAGAAAGCGGGCGTACAGGGCGTCGAGAAGGTTGGTGCATACTTCCATAAGGTAAAACTTTTCAAGCAGCAGGGCATCAGGATCGTCATCACTGTCGCCCTTGTCGAGCTTGGGGGTTTTCAGGCTGTTAAGGCAAAAGTCTTCTGCTTTAAGTGATACCTGAAATGCCAGCTCTTCTTTTTCAAGGCGAATCAGCGCACGACTGACTTTTTTGCCGGTGCCAAGGCCAAAGCGCGCCTCGCGCAGGGGAGAGAGCGAACCGGAAACCGAGGCGGTCTCGCGGGCATCGCCTTCTCCACCCTGGACCACAATTCTCTGTTCCATCGAGACGGAAAAGGGGGCTCCTTCCTTGTCAGTAAACGCGCCGGGAGCCGTATCGCTCTGATACCAGAGCCATGTCAGAAATTCTTGACCAAGAACAATGTCGGTGGATTCTCCAAGATAGGGCATACTCATGTACTGGCTCCGCTAAGACAGGGGGGCAAATTGTGTGGCTTCAAGCTGATCGAGACGCGCAAGGCCGTCCTCATGAAGCATGGAATCCGCCAGATTGTAGGGCGTCAACTGTTCAAGCTTCAGATCAAAGGTTTTAAGAAATTCCTCAATAAAAAGATCAATCATCTTGCTTTGAGTTGAAGCAAACCAGACTTCATTTCTGTCGATGGACCAAAGCACGTTGAACTCACTGGGGATGGGCAAAAAGCGCATCCGCAGCCGGAGCATAACCTGTTCCTTGAGCTCTTTTTTACGTTCACGCGAAACGAAGGTCTTTCCCTGTTCGTGCATGCGGTTTTTTTCGTCGCGCAGGGCCACAGCCAGATGCTTTTTGACAACGCCCGCAGGGATGCGCCGCATATCAAGGCGCAAGGAAAAAACGATATATGCGCCTTTTTGCGGCGGTGCCGTAGCCCATTCGGTATCCAGCATGTCTTCATAGCAGACCCATCCCTGGGCCTGCATTTCAGGAATATCGTCAATATCCCGAAAGGCGAATTGCTTCAGCTTGTCGGGAATCTGTGCCCATAGTTCGTTGGGGATCGGATCAAGTATGCGAAAGCGGGTAAAGCTGCACGCACTGTTGGCAAAGCCCATGAAAACTCCTTGATTGGAAACATCGCCGAATATTGGTTGGCGCTGGTTTGTGTTGTACGTCAGAGCCGCCTTGTGAGCAAGCCTGCCATATGCGGGTCAAAAGCGCCGCCTTCAGCAGCGGCGTGGCTAGGTGGCGGCTTTGGCAGTGCGGTCTGAGGCCGGAAACGGCGGCGATCCGGGGGAGAAATCACCCTCGCGCCTGGGTTTATCAATGTCCCATAATGATAATTATGTAAACTTTTGTATAAAAATACTCTATCGAATGCGGATCTGCCCTTGACCTCTCACCCCTCTCCTTGCACCATGCGTTACAGCATTTACTGCAAGGAGAAGACGGTGGCATCTCACAATCGTTCGCAACGGCCAGATACAAAACGCCCAGCATCACGCTCAGAATCACGTCCAGCATCCGGGGCCCATAAAGATTTTTCGCGGACTTCGCGTGCTGACATAAACAAAGGGATCGCGCCTGAGCCATCATCACCAACAAACGTCAAAGCCTCTTCGCTGTCCAAGCCTGTTGCCCATGACCGTGAGGCTGCGGTTGGCGGAAAAGCCTCTGGTAAACCATCGCCTGCGTACAAATCTGATTCCGGTACAGAAAGCTCTATGCGTTTAAATAAAGCCATTGCTGCTTCCGGGCTGTGCTCACGCCGTAAAGCTGATGAATTTATCCTTGCTGGTCGTGTTGTTGTTAACGGCGTGCCCGAGGTCAACCCCGGTCGTCAGGTACAGCCGAACGATGCTGTTGCCGTTGATGGCCGGTTGCTTAATGACGCGCAACATTTTTGCTACCTTATGCTTTACAAGCCAGTACAGGTGGTTTGTACCGTCAGTGACCCTGAGGGGCGCCCTACTGTTATGGACTATCTGCCGGAAGACGTGCGTAAGCTTCGCCTCTACCCTGTCGGACGTCTTGATTACTTTTCGGAAGGATTACTGTTGCTGACCAATGATGGCCAGCTTGCCCAGCGTCTTACGCATCCCCGGCATCATCAGCCAAAAGTTTATGAAGTTCTTGTGCGCGGGGCTGTGCCCGGCGCGGCCTTGACTGCCATGCGCCGCGGCATGGTGCTGGCTGAAGGTGAAAAGCTCATGCCTGTGGAAGTGGACGCCCGACCTGCTGCAAATGGAACTCTGATGCGCATGGTTCTGCATCAAGGGATCAACCGCCAGATTCGCCGCATGTGCCGCGATTTTGGACTGACCATTCTGCGTCTGAAACGCGTTGCACAGGGGCCACTGGAACTGGGGCGGCTTGCTCTGGGGGCGGCACGGCACCTGACCGCAGCGGAGGTCGCAGCTTTGAAAAAAAGTGTTGTACTATAAAGAGGCTGAAATGCGGAA
>JBFXIU010000370.1:0-3308 GCA_050175615.1 Porticoccaceae bacterium
CGAGCAATTGCAAGCGGCAGCCTTTAGGCGACGAAGAAGCCTTACGGCTGGCGACAGCATTGCTGGTGAAATTGCACTAATTGAGCCCACCTCCCCCCCACCCACAGGGCAAGAGTCCCGCGCGCGTTGAAAAGACGCGTGCGGGACTCCATCATTATGGGCATACCCTGCATGGGCACACCCTGCCCGGCCCAGCCTCTTGAGCGGGCAAAGGTGCATCTCTGCAGCGGCCCGGAGCCTGGCGTTCAGCTCAAGGAACAGTTGGCATGAGAGCCGTATTGGCCCATATCCCCCCCGGCATAGCTGGCGGCCGTTTGCGGGCTCGATTTTTATTGCGTGTTATACTGGGAGCTCCTCACCTTCATCTTTATCATGACAAGCCTGACAATCATGATAATCATAAACGCCGACCCCAGATAGCCATTCAGCACGTAGATGTAGTTTATCAGTATGTTATAAGGCGTGAACATGGCTATAAGGAGCCCGGCTGCGGCCAGACCGATTGTGACAAGCTTGAACTTTACCGTGCCCTCTACGCAAAACCTGGATGAAGCAGTCCACAGAAGTGGGCAAGCAGTGGAATAGATCGCCAGAAAAGTGATCATGCTGTAAAAATATGAGAGCGGCATCCATATCTGCTTGGCCAGAAAAAGGTTGGGAATCTGCAAATTATAAACACTGTCAATGTTCGCGGTCAGGGCGAACCCGATAACCAGACACATGGATACAAGAATAATGGCGGCGAATACGCTGCCTCGTTGCAAGGTCATGTAGTCTACTTTTGTGCTCAACGTCGCAACGTAGCTCGCCAGCCATAATATGCAGAACCCGCCATATGAAATGCCGGAAAAGAGCCAGGTGTCAGCGGCTTTCAGCAGGGGCAGCTCGCTGGAGCTGATTCTGCTGAGGTTTTGCGGCAGGGATTCAATATGGCATATAAGCGATACCAGGCACACCGTCGAAACCATAACGACTTTTAAAACCCCAATGCGGGCCACAATGTTCACTATCGAATTCAACCCGATTGCTACGGTTCCTCCAGCGCATACCATAATAATGGTACCGCCAAAAATGATCGGAAGACCAAACTGTTCATTCAACGTAGAACTGCCGCCGCCGACCATAACAATATACGACATGTAGCAAAACAAAACCGTAAACCAGTCAAATATCTTCCCAATAACTGGCCCACAGTAGAAGGCAAATACCTCGCTTCCTTTTTTGAAGTTACCGTGAAATCCCGCATATGCAAACCCGTAGTTTGCAATAATGATGATTAGCGCTGACACTCCAGCAACCAAAAACGCGTACAGGCCATATGGAGTAAAATACTGCAAAACTTCTTGCCCTGTTGATATTCCCGATCCAACAAGCAGGCCAATTATTGCGCCTGTCAACAGCAACGTTTGCTTTATACCAGTACGCTTATCCATTGTTTTTCCTTTTGTGGATTAATATTTTGCTTCTTATGTGGACAATTCTCCAATGTGGAAAAGACACGTTCAGGCTCATATTGGGTGATGAAGGCAACAGCCCGTAAAAACCCTCAACAGCCGCCCATGCGCGGGTGAAAGCCACAATGGCCTGCCATGTTCGCCGTGGCCTCCGTAGTCACTCGCGGATATCTCCCGAGAGACGCGGGAATTTTACCAGGGGCAGCAGCAAAAACGGCCGCGCTTCCAGAGCGTTTTTGCATTGAGAATACCCATTCTCAATGCTTCCAAGACGCCCGCATCCGCCAGAGCGATTTCAAGCGGCAGCCGTTAGGCGACGAAGAAGCCTTACGGCTGGCGACAGCATCGCTAGTGAAATTGCTCTAGCCGCGTTCACCATCCAGTTCCGCCAGCTGCCTGATGGCGCGATCCAGGCGACTTTTATCAATGAATTCAATGTGCTGCCTGGTGTTTTCATTGTCGATGACACCAAGCACTGCTGTTCTCTCCCGCGCTTTTTCCACGGCTATGAGACCATGTGAATCATATTTGCGTTTTGTCTTACGCAAAATGACGCTTCTAATTGGAGAACGAATAAGAGGAACATTGGGCGGAAGGGGGACGGATATGATTTCATGCCCGTTTTGCAAATGATCGCACAGGGCCTGATATATGGCCGTCAGACCTCCTGAGACGCGGACAATATCAAACCCGGGCAATTCAGAGCCAATACTGCTGTTATTGGTAAGTATCATGTATTCCATATAGCCTCCCTACAGGCTCGCCCGGCATTTCACTCCCGGCAAAGCACCGCTTTTTCAATCCGCCATGGGCCTGTTTCCGGATATCGCCGTTTTTTTCTGACAGAGAGCCATCCTCGGCGTTTCTGTGAAAACAGCTGCGGCGGCCCAAGGGGCCGCCGCCAGGTCAACACATACTATTCAAAGATGGTCTGCTCTTGGATTTCGGTCTGCATGGCGTCAAGCGCCTTCAATAACAGGTTGCGTCGCAGCGTATGATCAATTTCCGGCCCTTTGCGGGGGTCCCCCACGGGGTGAGGAATGGCCACGCCCGGCACGACTCTGTTGGTGCCCACAGTGAGCATGATGGGGACAATTGTCGCTATCTGCACTACAGGAATATTCGCCACACGTTCTATTTCACGCGTCATCGATGCACCGCATCGAGTGCACGTTCCTCACGTAGATGTGAGGATGGCTGCATCCACCTCCGCATTGCGCAGAATCTCACCGATTTCCTGGCCGAACTTTTCAGCGTTGTTCACGCTGGTGCCCGTACCTGTGGTGGTATAGAAAAAATCGTGCAGCTTCTTGAACGCGCCTTCTTTTTCCAGTTTGCGCAGTTCATCCACAGGCACGATGCAGTCCGGGTCTATGGCGGCCATGGCCCTGTCATATCCGCCATGGATGGATTCATAGTTTTCCGGCGTGAGATCATTGATGCCAGCAATACTGTATGAGCCGAAACTGTCGGCGGACGACACGCGGATATGATCCGGATTGCCTACGGGCACCACGCCGCCGGAACTGATGATGGCGATGGTTGCGTTCTTTATGTCCCTGACAGGCAGTGCAGGCGGAATTTTCTTGAATACCGGCATTTCGTATTCGGTATGAAACTCCTCGCCTCTCAAACGGGCCAGCATCATATCGACAGCTCTGGCCGCGCCTGTCTTTTCCTTGAAAAAGCACTTGCGGATGCCCCGGGAGAAGTAGCCCTCTTCACGAGCCGGCCCCATGGGAATTTTTTTCACCAGCTTAAGGCCGAGTTCGGTCATGGCCGCAAGGTCTTTTCTCATGGAGCGGGCGCTTTCTGAACTGGGCACGACATAGCAACCCTTGCCGTAAAGCTCCA
>JBFXIU010000371.1:0-3315 GCA_050175615.1 Porticoccaceae bacterium
AACCAAAAGCTTGCCGTCGAGCAGTTTATGCAGCGCTACTACAGAGTGGTGCTGGGTATGCGCGAACTCAATGACGTCCCCTCCAGTATCTCGACGAAGTCATTCTGCGTCGCGACCGCGCCAAAAAAATACGGGTAATCAACGAGCATTTTCAGGTTCGCGACGACCATAGAAACAGTCAACCAGCATATTTTTGAACAACACCCTTCTGCGCTCCTGGAAATTTTCGTGCTTCTCGGCCAGGATCCCAGTATCGAGGGCATTCGCGCAGCCACTATTCGCGAACTCCAGAGATGGCGTCATCTAATTGACGACGACTTTCGCGCCAACCCCGAGAACAAGGCGCTGTTCATGCGCCTTTTCAGCTGTCCCGGCAAGCTCTCCACCCAGCTTCAACGCATGACCCGCTACGGCATTCTCGGTCGCTATCTGCCTGAATTTGGCCGCATTGTCGGCCAGACCCAGCACGACCTCTTTCATATTTATCCTGTAGACGTCCATACCCTTCAGGTTATTCGCAACCTGCGCCGCCTCGACCGCCCGGAAGAGGCGGCAAAATTCCCCCTCGCGTCACATATTTATAAAAACCTGCCCAAACCCGAGCTGGTTTTTATTGCCGGCCTTTACCACGATATCGGCAAGGGTCGGGGCGGTGATCACTCTGTTCTGGGAGCCTCTGATGTGGTGGCCTTTGCCAATTGCCACGGCCTGCCACCGCAGGAAGTGCGCCTGCTGGAGTGGATGGTCGAAAAGCACCTGCTGATGTCTGCGGTCTCTCAAAGAGAAGATATTTCCGACCCGGATGTCATTCAGCATTTCGCCGCCACTGTCGGCGACCAGCTGCACCTGGATTATCTCTATTTGCTGACCGTTGCCGACATCAACGCCACCAACCCCACCCTGTGGAACAGCTGGCGGGCATCGCTGATGCACACGCTCTACCACCAAACCAAATCGGCACTGCAGCGGGGACTGGGAAACCCGGTCAATCGCAGCGAATGGGTAAAAACCACTATCGACGAAGCTCTGACGATTCTCGCTGAAGGCGGCATCGATGAAGCCCGGGCAAAAGCGATCTGGACGGATCTGGACGAGGAGTTTTTCCTTCGCGAGCGCGCCGGTGTCATCGCCCGCTGCACCCAGGCAATCTACAATGCCAATGCTGATGTCGACCCGGTGATTTTTATTGAAGACGCAGGAATGGAATCCGCTGTTGCCACCAGAATTTTTATCCATACCAAGGGACAGGGAAACGTTTTTCCCATTACCGTTGCGGCGCTGGATCAGCTCAACCTGAACATTCAGGACGCCCGCCTTAATACGTCCAGCAATGGCCACACATTTGATATGTTTTATGTGCTCGACGACAAGGGCGAACCCTTTGGCAGCAATGCGCGCAGGGTGCGCGCGATCGTCGAAAACCTGTCCAAGGCGATTCGAGAACCCAGCAGCACCATCTTCAATGTCCAGCGACGCACGCCCCTACTGCTCAAGCAGTTTAATCTTAAGACCCGCGCTTATCTCCACAACGACACGGGCAGCGGCCTTACCGCACTGGAAGTCGTCACCCCCGACCGGCCGGGACTGCTGGCGCATTTGGGCAGAATTTTTATGCGTTACGGTATCAGACTGCACCGGGCGCGCATCGCCACCCTTGGCGAACGGGTAGAGGATGTTTTCTACATTACCGATCTGGATTACCAGCCGCTATCCGATCCGGCATTTTGCCAACAGCTGCAGAATGCTATTTGTACCGAACTGGACGAGCGCAATCGGGAAAGCTCCATTGGTATTGCCACCAAAGAACCTATTCCCTGGCAATAGCCCGCAACTCGTCTCTTGTAACCGGAACCTTGAATGAATCCCAATCTGGATAAATTGCAGCCCTATCCCTTTGAACGAATTCGCACCCTGCTGGACGGCCTGTCACCGCCGGCAAGCCTGAAAGCCATCAGCTTTGCCATGGGTGAGCCCAAGCACGCGCCGCCAGAATTTGTTCTTGACGCCTTGCGAACCCATCTCGACAAGGTTTCCGTCTACCCCGCCACCAAAGGCATTGAAGCCCTGCGAGCCGGCATTGGCCAGTGGTTGTGCCGACGCTTTGCCCTGCAAGGCGCCAGCATCGACCCGGATCGCCATATACTTCCCGTCAACGGCACAAGGGAAGCCCTGTTCGCTTTTGCCCAGGCCGTTATCGACAACTCAAAAAATCCCCTGGTGATTTCACCGAACCCGTTCTATCAAATTTATGAAGGCGCGACCCTGCTCGCCGGCGCCCAGCCCTACTATTTGAACACCCTGGCGGAAAACGGTTTCCTGCCGAACTTTGACAGTGTTCCGGCGGCTATCTGGCAGCGCTGCCAGCTGGTGTACCTGTGTTCACCGGGCAACCCCACCGGCGCGGTATTGCCCCTGGCAACATTGCAGAAGCTGATTAATCTTGCCGATGAGTACGATTTTATTATTGCCAGCGATGAGTGCTATTCGGAGATCTACCCCGACGAAAACAACCCGCCACCGGGCTTGCTCCAAGCCTGCACCCTTCTTGGCCGCGACGATTTTCAGCGCTGCGTAGTTTTCCACAGCCTCTCCAAGCGCTCCAACCTGCCGGGGCTGCGTTCAGGTTTTGTCGCTGGGGATGCGGATGTTCTGGCAAAATTTCTCCTTTACCGAACCTATCACGGCTGCGCCATGTCGACCCCTGTGCAGTACGCCAGCATCGCCGCCTGGAGCGACGAGGAGCACGTCAGGGAAAACCGCCGTCTCTATCAGAAAAAATTCACGGCGGTCATCGATATCCTCTCCCCCGTGATGGCTGTTCAGGCGCCGGATGCCAGCTTTTATCTGTGGGCAGAGACCCCCGCAGCAGACGATATTTTCACCAGGGAACTGTTCGCCAACAGCCACCTGCAGGTGGTGCCCGGCAGTTACCTCGGCCGCGATACCGACAGGGGCAACCCCGGCGCCAACCGCATTCGCATGGCGCTGGTGGCAACACCTGAGGAATGCATCGAAGGCGCCTGGCGACTGCGCCATTTCATAGAATCCCGCAGCTGAGAGGCACCACCGATGCTAAAGAAAGAGCGGGCGGCCTATATTCTGGCAAAACTCACTGCGTTGTACCCTGAACCGGCGATTCCCCTGCAACACAAAGACCCCTACACCCTGTTGGTGGCCGTACTGCTGTCCGCCCAATGCACCGATGAAAGGGTCAACAAAGTCACGCCAGCGCTATTCGCACTCGCTGACAACCCTGAGGATATGGCCAAAGTGCCCGTGGAAGAAATTCACCGCATCATTAAGCCCTGCGGCCTC
>JBFXIU010000372.1:0-3309 GCA_050175615.1 Porticoccaceae bacterium
CCATAGCCATGGGGTAGTCAATGAAGAACCTCGAGGGCAAAGCGGAATCAGTGACCGGGGGGTGGCAGCATAAAAAAAAGGCTATACGATGGATAGCCTGAAGTCCCTAGCTGTAAAAATAGCCGCTCGGTTGAGCGCGGGAGGGGGTAGAAAACGGGTCTGGATCAGCCTTTGGTTGTTCTCGGTGCTCTGGCTGTTTTGGGGGTTGTTCTTGTGGTGGTTTTTGCGACTGTGCCTGTGGTCGTTTTGGCCGCAGCGGGTTTCGCAGTTGCCGACTTTCTTGCCGGGGCTTTGGCGGCTGGTTTTGCTGTGGGCTTTTTCACAGCCGCTTTCTTTGCCGGTGCCTTCTTTGCTGGAGCTTTTTTATCGGCTGCAGGTTTCACCAGCTTGCCAAGGGTTTCGGTGAGTTTGTTGATTCGAGCGTGGAGTTCTTCCAGAAGTTCGTCCTTATCAAAGGTGGGAACATGGATGCTTCCAGACATTTTTTCGCGAAGCTCTGAAAGTTGCTCACTGAACATTTCCTTGTTTTTCTCTGCCTGATGGCGAATTTTCTTGCCGGTGGTTTTAACACCGCTTTTGGTTTCCTTTTCCAGTTTTTCACCACGGGCAACCAGTTCTTCAAAAAAATCCCGAGTCTGGTCACTCATTTTTTCATAACCTTGCTGAATGTTGTCCAGCCCCTGGCCATAGGCGCCGAGACCAGCCAGCCATATTTTTCGGGTCATTTCCTCGGTTTTTTCTGCTCCCTTTTTTGTGTCGCTCATGGTGCTCAGCCTCTGGGTGGATGGAAAAAGAATTATGTTCACACTCATACTAGTAAAAAAAATTAGAATGTTCATACTAAATTGATAAATAATTTTCTTATGACACCAGCTTGCGGAGGGACGGTGAAGCGTAAAGAGATGATTCTCAGGGTCAGTCTGGCACTTTTTAACGAGCGGGGTGAATCCAATATCACTTCCGTGGATATTGCCAATGAACTGGAGATCAGCCCGGGAAATCTCTACTACCACTTCAGGGGAAAGGAAGAGATTATTGCCAGTCTCATTGACAATTTTGCCGGTCACATAGACATTCTCGTGGAGGAGAGCAAGGATGTGGGTAAGAGCCTGTCGGCGCGATGGATGCTGATTTATCTATTTCTTGAAACCGTTTATCTTCACCGCTTCTTTTTTCGCAATATTCCCGACATCATTTACAACTATCCGGAATCCGGGAAGTCTCTGGTGAAAATTCTTCATCAATTGGAAAGCGTTTTTTCTTATTCGCTTCTCAGCCTTGCTGACAGCGAGGAGATCAATATATCGCCAGTGCAAAAAAACCTGATGGCCAAGTTGGTAAAAAGTATCATGTTGGTCATTGTTTATTGGGAAAGCTATCAGGTACTGGGTCGTCAGTCTCTAACCGAAGCCCAGTATGTTCAGGACGCCAGCCTGCAAATTCTGTCTTTGCTTTCACCTTACTTAAGCGATGAACAGATTCGCGATATCCACCAGTGTCACCAGCAATACTTGCGGGACAGAATCGCTCGAGCGGTAATCTAGCCCTATGAGATGGTCTCCTCCTCATCACAATCGATAGGTAGTTTGGAACTCCTATCATGGCGCATTACGACGCCGAATGTGGGGTGGGGAGGAAACCATCTCATAGGGCTAGATTCCTGCTGTAACAGGAATGCATTTGCGGCGTGATTATGATTTGCTTCCCTGAGCGCCGCCGGTAATGGCGATGCGCATGGCCTCTTCCACGCCGATGTCGAGAAGGGTCAGCCTGTCCCGTTCCACATAGAGAGTAAAGCCGCCAATCTGGTAGCTCATGGGAATGTAAACGCCGACTTTGTCACTGTCCTGGCCGGTAAACAACCGCTTTCCGGAACTCTCCCCAGTGATAAAACCAATAACATGGAGGCCGTTGCCCACATCGAGGCTGACCACGGTTTTCATCTCCTTTTTTTCCGCAAGGCTGAATACCCGCATCACATCCTGTATGGCGCCGTACACGGATTTTACCAGGGGGATACGGGCAAAGAGGCGGTCGCTAAGGTGAAGGAGGTAGCGAATGCCATAGGCGTTGACCAGAAGCCCGATCAAAAACAGAATAACCAGCGTGGTCAGAATTCCCAGCCCAGGAAAATACAGGCTTTGCGGGATTAACCACAGCAAAAAGGATTTACTGTAATTTTCAGCATTGGAAAATAACCAAAAGAGAAAATAGCCGGTCAGCCCCAGCGGCAGTGCAGTGCCCAGACCCTGTAAGACCAGTTTAAGAATTTTGTTCATAAAGCCGCTTCTGTTTTCGCTTAGGCAGCAAGCATAAACAAACTGGGGTGACGAATGAAGGCTTATAGCCATTGGCACAAGGACTGCGGGAAATACTTCTGCGTTTAGACTATGATAAAGTTGCTGGTTTTAATCCGGGTTATGATTTTTTGGCGAGGTAACTTAATGAAAATAAAAATGTTTTTTACAGGATTGTCCGCCGCCGCTGTTTTGTTGTCCGCTTCCGTTATGGCCGGCTCTGAACATCCAAAGGACAAAAGCAATGGCAAACCCGGCGCCCACAACAATCAACAACCATCTCAGGCAAACAATCGAGGTGCGGACTCTGTTCGCGACGATGTGCTTGTCGGCTTGATCCATGCCGGAATTAGTCAAGGCGCTGCCAGAGAGCTAGCCCTTAGCCACAATGCCACCGGCTACAAGCCCCTTCCTCCTGGAATCCGCAAAAACCTTGCCAGGGGCAAACCAATACCGCCGGGAATTGCCAGACAGTCTGTTCCCGGCTCTTTGCTGGCGGCACTGCCCCACCACGAGGGGTACGAATGGCGGCGCTCGGGAACCGATCTGATTCTGGTATCTATCGCCTCCGCGGTGATTGCTGAAGTGTTGATCGATGTTTTCGAATAGGAGATCGGCTTTTTAGATAAAGCCCCCCTGCAACTGACCCGTTGGGCTTGCGTATGTCTGTTGCCCCTGGGTTTGCTGGCGGGCGCGGTCGCTGTGCGGAATCACGCTGTGCGGAATCGCTCGACGCAAGGCCGCTAAACCCCTATAGTATCGCCCCCTTCAGGGTTGCTTTATGTTGTCCTTGATTGTCTTCTCACATTTATCATTAAGTCCCAGGAATAACCTCTTGATCTCAACTGCAAATATCACCATGCAATTTGGTGCCAAGCCCCTTTTTGAAAACATTTCCGTCAAGTTTGGTGACGTCAATCGCTATGGCCTTATCGGCGCCAACGGTTGCGGCAAGTCCACCTTTATGAAAATTCTCGATGGCAGCCTCGCCCCTTCGGCGGGCAACGTGTCC
>JBFXIU010000373.1:0-3307 GCA_050175615.1 Porticoccaceae bacterium
CCCGCCCCAGGTTGGTGCTATGTTGACGGAGCACACAAATACAGGAGTCAAACCCTAATGGCCAAGAAAATTCCTATTATCGGCGATTGGTACCAAGACGCCGTTGAAGATGTACTTTTTGAAGTGGTGGCGGTGGATGAACACTCCTCAACCATCGAAATTCAATATGAAGATGGCGAGGTTGGCGAATTTGACTTCGACACCTGGATGCAGATGATTGTTCTGCCCGCCCAGGCACCTGAAGACTGGCGCACCTCCTACGAACTTGATGATGAGGATAGCCTAAACCCGGATTCTGTCTACGTACCCGAGAATTTTAGCGACCCCTTGGCAGCGCTGGAAGCCGACTCCTGGCTGGACGGCGACGATTATTAAGCTTTCCGGGCAGGGCAGATTACCCACGCTCCTTCTGAGTAAGGCTGTGAAACAGCGCCTTGTGGGTGTGCTATTGTGCCGTCAAAGCTTAATTGCCGCGAAACAGCGCCTGTCCCTTTGCGGTGAAGACAGACGCCGCCAGCGGTATTTTCCAACCCCAGTCAAAAGCCAAATTCTTTCCTCGCCGGCGATTTCCTGATCGCTTTGCCCACCGTTTTTTTGCTGAATCGACACTCCTATCAAAAAGACTTCTTGTCCACAGCAAAATACTGTATACAATCACAGTACGTAAAGGCCTGGACAGGATCATGAAACTAACCGCCCGACAAGCTCAAATTCTTGCCCTCATCGAGCAATGCATTGAAGATACCGGCTATCCGCCCACCAGAGCAGAAATTGCCGCTACCCTCGGTTTTAAATCGGCAAACGCCGCCGAAGACCATCTTCGCGCCCTGGAAAAAAAAGGTGCCATTGAAATGGTGCCAGGAGCGTCAAGAGGCATACGCTTACCGGCAAAATCCCAGGGGATCCCCCTGATCGGGCGGGTTGCTGCAGGTAACCCCATTCTTGCGGAAGAAAATATCGAAGACTATATCAATGTCCCCCACCACCTCTTCCATCCGGAAGCTGATTTTTTGCTCCGTGTTCGCGGCGACAGCATGAAAGATGCGGGCATTCTCAACAACGACTTACTGGCGGTGAAAAAAACTGACGACGCCAATAATGGCGATCTCGTGGTGGCGCGCATCGGCGATGAGGTGACCGTCAAAATACTCAAACGCCAAAGCAAAAAACATTTGCTCCACCTACTGCCCCGCAACCCGGCATTCGACACCATTGTCGTGGATCTTCGCGAAACAGATTTCGCCATTGAGGGCTTGGGTGTTGGCGTTATTCGAACTTCAACGGAATTGAATTAAGGAAACTCTGATTAATTCTGTTTTCGTCACTCCCGACAGACAGAAATTCAATAAAATCAATCGATTATAGATTCCCGCCTACGCGGGAATGACATTAATGAGAACTTCCTTAATTGACCCCATAGGCTATCAGTACTCAGCTTTGCGTTGGTAATGATCGTCTGGAAATAATGACTACACCAAATAAATTCGCTGTAGTCATTATTGTATCGACCACTATCGCAACATCATTCTTCCAGCAACGCCGTCACTGTCTTTGTCTCGGTGTAGTGAAGAACCCCTTCTTCGCCCACTTCCCGCCCCCAACCGGATTCTTTCATGCCACCAAAAGGCGCACAGGGATCGTTCATGCCGTGGGTATTGATCCACACGTTGCCCGCCTCAAGCTGCTTGGCAACCCGGTGTGCGCGAGACAGATCCCGCGTCCAGATATTCGCGGCAAGGCCGTAGCGGGTGTCATTGGCCATGCGTACCGCGTCCTCTGCCGTTTTGAAAGGCGTCGCAACCAGCACGGGGCCAAAAATTTCTTCCCTGATAATGGTGGCATCCTGACCGCTGTTGACGAATACCGTGGGTTCGACAAAATAACCCTGGTCGCCCTTGCGATTGCCGCCGGTCAATATTTCACCGCCTTCGGCGCGGCCTTTTTCGATATAGCCCATCACCCTGTCCTGCTGTGTTCGCGACACCAGGGGACCGACCATGGTTTCAGGATCGCGGCCATGACTGACCTTGAACGACTGGGCAGCGGCAACCACCGCGTCCATCACCTGATCAAAGACTTTTTCCTGCACATAAAGTCGTGAGGCTGCCAGACACACCTGCCCGGAATTAAAGAAAATCGCCAGCGCCGCACCTATGCCCACTTTTTCGAGATCGGCGTCATCAAACACCAGCGAGGGCGACTTGCCACCCAATTCAAGGGTGACCCGCTTGAGATCCGTGGCGACGGTGCGAACAATGTTTTTGCCCACAGCGGTGGAGCCGGTAAAGGCGATCTTGTTGACGTCGGCATGCTCCACCAGCGCCTGGCCAGCGGTGTGGCCATAACCGGTAACAATATTGAGCACTCCGGGGGGCAGACCGGCCTCCAAGGCCAGTTCGCCAAGGCGCAACGCGGAGAGTGGCGTCACTTCGGAAGGCTTTAACACCAGGGTGCAACCTGCCGCCAGTGCCGGCGCGATTTTCCAGGCCGCCATTGCCAGAGGGTAGTTCCAGGGCACAATGGCGCCAACCACCCCCACAGGCTGACGCAGGGAATAGGAGTGATAGAGTTGGCCATCGCCGGATATATCGTTGATATGACCGCCCAGTTTGGTTGTCCAGCCCGCCATATAGCGGAACACATCCACCGCCGCAGGAACATCCACCATTTTGGCGTGGGTGACGGCTTTGCCGTTATCAAAGCTTTCCAGCAGCGCCAGCTCATCGGCATGTTCTTCGATTTTACGGGCAATATTCTCGAGAATTTTCGCGCGATCCAACGGCCGCATTCTGCTCCACTCCCGGGATTCAAACGCGCGCCGGGCACTGGCAACAGCCGCGCTCACATCCTCTTTGGTTGCCGCAGGCACCGAGGCAAAAATATTGCCAGTGGCGGGATCTTCAATATCAATGCGCTCGCCGCTGGAGGAATCGCGACCAGGTTCACCAATCAGCATACCCAGGGCAGGGAGTATCAGGCCGTGCTCTTCAGGTGATTGACCGGTTGTAGTACTTGCGTTGGGCGTTGTCATTGTCTCTCCGTTATCTTGGATAAAATAGTGATCGCCAGCGGGGCTGGCTTCTACGCTAAGGGAACTCTGATTAATTCTGTTTTCGTCACTCCCGCGCAGGCGGGAGTCCAGAAAAATCAATCGCTTATAGATTCCCGCCTGCGCGCACTACTGTCCGGAATATTTCACGCCGTCATTACTGCGAAGGAACGTCACCCTCGACCTGATCGGGGGCAGGAATCCCTAATCGAAACCAACTGAACACCGGGGCATATGTGTCCAGTAGCCTAATAAATC
>JBFXIU010000374.1:0-3289 GCA_050175615.1 Porticoccaceae bacterium
CTTGCGCCCTTCCCGTGTGTGGCTGGCGCTCCATCTCGGCGTTTTCGCCACCATCGTTGCCTTCTTTTTCTATTATTCTCCCCCACCGTTTTCCTATTCCTTTAGCAACGGGAAACCTGCCGAAATTTTGCTGATTGTGGCCTTATCTGTATTGATTATTTGGTTCACGGCCGCCTACCCATTGTTGAGATTTTTCCGCCTGCGCGTTACCATGGATGGAAAATCCATCCGGTATCAGCCGGTGTTTGCCAAACCTCGCACATTTTCAGTCGACGACATCACCTCCGCGCAGGAGACACACATATGGGCAGCCCGTGGAATTGGAAGCTTTCGCCGGCTGGTCATCGCATTGTCCAACGAGACCACCGTCGATGTCGAAATGTTTCTTGAGGGTTACGCCGAATTTGTTTCCAGGCTTGTCGAATACCAGGTCAACTACCTGCCCTACAAAGGGCTGTTGCCATAACCCGCCTTCAGGAGGCCCCCATGAAACAAGAACCCATTCTGGTCTTGCGCCCTTCCCGTGTGTGGCTGGCGCTCAACTTTGCCGCATTCGCCGTCATTGCGGCCTTCTTTATCTACAGCATCTACGGCCTGAAAACACCGCTCATCTCCGGCAACCGCTCGCTTGTCGAATCCCTTTTTCTGCTACTGGTGCCGCTGTTCTTTGTGTGCTTCTTCGTCGTCTATCCCCTGCTGAAGTATTTCCGCCTGCGCGTCACCATGGACGGAACGCACATCCACTGCCGCCCGGTGTTCGGCGCGCCGCAAAGCTTTTCCACCAGCGACATCGTCAGCGCGAAAGAGGCGCACTTGCAGTCCGGCAGGGCCTACAAGCGGCGCTTCAGCAAGCTTGTCATCACATTGGCCGGCGGCGCCACCGTGGATGTGGACATGCGCCTGAAGGGTTACCGGAATTTCGTCGCCCGCCTTGTTGAGTATCAAGTGGATTACCAGCCCTACCAGGGGCCTTTGGCATAAGGCAAGCATGGCGCATGCCTCACCTTTAAAAGCGCAAAAAAGAAACGGCTTTCCGGCGCATCAGAACCGGAAAACCGCTTTTTGTTGCCTCACCGCCGCATTGAACCAGGCCTGCGCCTGTTTCCCGCAAGGGTCATCTGGCCCTGCGTAACATGGAACGTACTTTGCGAATGGGCCCGGTGATCCTCCACGAGATGGTACGCTTCATGGCGGCCATTTCCATTTCCAGCGCATTTATCCGCGCGTTTTTTTCTTCACATGCGTCACCCAACCCGGCAACGGCCTCCTGCAGTGCCTTTGAGCCGCCTGCTGCAAACACCTGCTCGGCCTTTGTGAGAAAATCTTGATGGAGGGTTTCCTGCCTACCTTTTTTTAGCACACAATAAAATTCGCCAAATTGTTTCACACAGGTGCCGCAGTGAACGATTTTTAAATCGGCCAACTGTGCAAACAGGAGTGGTGAAAGGATCTGGCTTTCGAAGGTCTCTGCTTCAAACACATGCCGATGATGCCCCGGTTCCATGGGCTTGTTCAGTTGCTGCTCAATGTTCTCCTTTTGCCATATTGCATCAGGCCGCATCGGCAAATCTGAAACGGTGAGGTCATACATGATGTTGCAATCAAGAACGTGTTCCCTTTTTGTCCGCTCGCTTTTCCCACCATCCAAATAGTAGTCCGCTATCAAATGTGTGGCGGTTGTATTGGTGCGATATTTGTCTTGAGAATATTTTTTGTCAGGGATCGCAAGAAATACGATCCCATCATCCTTAAGCAGCAGGGATATTGACTGGAGCCAGGAGATGATGTCATCCACATGTTCAATGACGTGATTGGCGATCACGCAATCGAACGTCATGTCTGTATACTGGGAATAGTCATCTGAACGGACCAGGATATCTGTTTCAGGCACCTGGGCTTGCATGGCTGAATCGTCTGCAAACACGCTTTTTGCCTCTTCCTGTGTCTCATAGCTCAAATAGTGGATCGACGCCTCCGTTTTCAGCAGTGTGGGCCGGGCCTGGGCCCCGATCTCACAAAAGCATTTGTTCAGTGGCACAAACCGGGTCAGTATTTTTGTCCTTTCTACTGCCAAATAGTCTTTCTGCAAAAAGTACCCTCCCCACTCGCCTGCAATATCGGCACCATAAAGAAAAGAAGCCCCGACATGTCTCGTCAAAGACAATCGCGGGCCTCTTTTGTGGAGCTGCTACCCAGATTCGAACTGGGGACCTCATCCTTACCAAGGATGTGCTCTGCCACCTGAGCCATAGCAGCTTGTGGCGACCCGGATGGGGCTCGAACCCACGACCTCCAGCGTGACAGGCTGGCGTTCTAACCAAACTGAACTACCGGGCCAAACCATGTGTGCCTTTCCGGTGTACTCTGCCTTATGCTGTCTGCAATAACGCGCGATGGTACACCGGCACTAGCCATTATAGCATCCGGCAGGCCACAAATCAAGGGATAATTCCTCAAAAAACCGGAATGCGCACGCCGCTTTTTCGGTGCCCCGCCGTCAGGCCTTTTTCTTGTTCAGCTTCAGCGTTATGCCGCGCTGTGCCGCCATGCCCTCAAACAGCTGCACCGCGCACGCCGCGCGCGCTTTCGTGTCGCCTGCAAGCGCCGTTTGTTCCAGCTGTGCCATCACCGCGCGCACGTCCTGCAAAGCCAGCAGGTTCACCGCCGTGCAAAAGAAGCTTTTGCGGCGGCCGTCGTTGTAGTGCGCCAGCAGGTCCTCCAGCGCGGCCACTTTTTCGTCCAGCTCGGCCTGATAGGCCTCCATGCCCACCGCCTTGGCCTTTTCAAAGTCCGTCATCATGTTTTGGTGGGTGATGAACGAATCGTGCAGCGCCACCCCGTTGTATTTTTTGCATGGGTATTCCTCGCACAGATAGCAGTATTCCGCCACGCCTTTTTTCCGGGCGCAGCTGATGACCCCACAGGCCGGCCGCTTCGAAAAGAAATCCGCACCGCCGCAGCCCGGGCAGCGGGAGGCACCGTCTGTGTGGTAGCGCGGGCACAGCCCGCAGTTCAGCCCGCACTGCGAAAAGCGCGGGTAGCTTCTTTGCCAGTCGCCCATCAGCGGCCTCCTGTTTTTCGGGGTGCATTCTATTCGTCCAGTTCTTCCATCTATCAAAAAATGCCCGGCCAGGCCGAAGCATTTTTTGACGATTCATTATATGGCAGGGGCAGAAGGATTCGAACCCTCGGCACGCGGTTTTGGAGACCGCTGCTCTACCAACTGAGCTATGCCCCTTTTTCCTGCTTTGCGCTGCCCGCGCGAAGCCGCGCGGCCGGCCTTTCATAA